>NZ_DDNS01000048.1:66567-104551 GCF_002341255.1 Psychrobacter sp. UBA2514 | reverse complement strand
AGTCAATCAATATTAAAAGTGGTACAAGGCGGACGAGTGCAAGTGCTACAGTAGTAGGCTAAACGAGTCTAACGCTGTAACATTTTAATAGTGGTTCGACTATATTGCTAAAGCGCCTGTGATGTAAAGGCACCAAGCCATACTGCAATAAGAAAAGACAACCGGTTCAAGGGCTGTCTTTTGTTTGTTATTTCAGTCTATCATTAAAAGATTATAAACTGCTACTAGGGCGTGGTCTAAATTCAATCGACTGTCATTTAAAATGGAAGACATGGCTAGATAGTAGCATTTACACCTGCAGTAAAAAATTACTCAGCAACCGCTTAGCGCCTTCAGTAGCAAAGGATTCAGGGTGAAATTGTACGCCTTGGATTGGGTATTCTTTGTGCTTTAGTCCCATAATCTCATCGCCCGTCAGCGCAGATTCATCAAAGCTTAAATCAGCACGGTTCTCATTGGCGACAACTGAGGTGATCGTTAGGCAGCTTGGGATGGTATCGGCTTTTACCACCAGTGAGTGATAGCGCATGATTTCAAGCGCTTGCGGCAAGTCCTGATAGATACCCTTACCATCATGGCGAATCGATGAGACCTTGCCATGCATCGGCACACTAGCGCGTATCACATCGCCGCCGAACACATGCGCGATACCTTGCATACCGAGGCACACGCCGAGTATTGGCACAGTTTTGCCCAGTTTCTCGATGACCTCGCTACATATACCAAAATAGGCAGGATCATCAGGGGAACCAGGGCCAGGTGAAATGATGATTCTATCAAGATTCATTGCTTCTACCTCTGCGAGGGTAATCTCATTATTGCGCTTCACGGTGACGCTGGTTTCTTTATCATCGCTCAAGGTTTGCAGAATCTCGCCGACATATTGGTACAGATTGAAGGTAAACGAGTCGTAGTTATCGATAATTAAAACATTCATGGGTCATAAACTCTTTGATAAAAATAGGGGTGATTATGGTTGCATAAAGCTGTCTAATACGACTTTCATCGCCGACAGTTTACGCTGAATCTCTAGATACTCATCGGCTGGGTTTGAGTCATAGACATTGCCGCCGCACGTTTGTGCGTAGGCTGACTCGCCACTGATAAATAGGCTACGAATTGGAATGGCAAAGATGCAATCACCATTGAAGTTAAATGAACCCAGCGCGCCGCCATACGCGCCGCGACCATCTGGTTCAAGCTCGTTAATCACCTTAATAGCCTCTACCTTAGGAGCGCCTGATAACGTACCAGCGGGGAAGTTGCTGGCAAGGGCACTGAACATATCTTCGTCAGGGTGCAGGATGCCGACGATCTCAGAGGAAATATGCTGTACGTGCGAGAAGCGCTTGATGTCCATCAAACTACGCACTTTTACCGTGCCAAATCGCGCCACGCGGCCAATATCATTACGATGCAAGTCGACTAACATATTGTGCTCGGCAATTTCTTTATCATCGTTGAGTAGGGCGCGAGCAAGTTTGCGATCTTCTGCTACATCGACGCCACGCTTGGCAGTACCTGCGAGTGGGTAAGTTTCCATCTCGCCTTGACGCAAGCGAAACAGTAGCTCAGGGGAAGCGCCAATGATGCACTGCTGAGCAAATTTCATAAAATACATGTGCGGTGAAGGATTCACCGCGCGTAGTTTTTCATAAATCGGCATCTTGTCGCCAGTAATGCGATATTTGGACTTAAAGCCAACCTCACACTGAAAGATACGACCAGAGATGATGTCTTCTTTGACCTGCATCACTACCTTGGCATGCTCCTCTTGACTCATACCATCGCCCAAAAATTCAACGGTGGGCGCTTCGTAGCTGGGAACTGGCTCATCAAGTAGGGCTTTGATTTGCTCAATACGATTATTCTGTTGAGCGGTTGGATAATAAAAGTAGAAAATCTCACCCGTCATTTTATCGAGCGTCAATCCATCTAAATAGACACCGAATTTGAACGGCTCAAAGTCGTCACTGGCTTTGGCCGTCAGGCTTGGCTCAAAAAAATTGACGCAGTCATAACCCAAGTAGCCAACGAGACCACCACTTTGATCGCGCGCGATGACGTGTTGCGGCGTGATGGCGCGGAGCAATTGATAAGGATTGTCAGTTTGATAACGAGTCGTTTCAGCCGTTTTATTGTCCGTGATAGCGAGCGTATTACGGTCAATAGCAGCGATGGTGGTCACAGGATCAAAGCCGATGGCATGGTGGCGTGAGATGTGGCTTTCTTCACCCAATGATTCGAGCAAATAACAGGTGTCAAAAGCGCTCTCAATACGTTTGAATAATGCAAAAAAATCGATATCTTGCGTGAGCTTGATACGTTGTGGTTTGCTCGGGATATCGATAGGTGCAGGTTGGGTATGTATGGGCGTACTAGCAGTCATAATAAAGTCCAAAATGGTTCAAATATGTGTCAATCAACAATTAATAAAGTAATGAGGAAAAGGGTAAACGGTATTGGGATCGGTGGTTTAAGACCGTTCTCTATGAGTCGCAAGTAATGCACTCACATCATGGCTGTGCATGGCTCTAGCACCGCGAGAGACAGTAGCAATACCAACGCCTAGTTGCTCAGAGATGTCACGCTGCGTGATACCTCGATCAAGCAAGTCAAAGATACGAATGCGGTTAGCAATATCATGCTGCTCTTTATCTGTCAGCAGGGCACTGAGTAGCTTTTCAATCTCTGTGCTATCAGTACAGTTTGCCAGATGACTCAGTAAGCTGTGATAAGGGTCGGTACTCATAATTTATCGTCTTATAATCAGTCGTCTTAATCAAAAATAGCCAGGATAACCATGATATTTTTGGCTTGTATCAGCATTCTAGTACAGTAGTACAAGAAATACAAGTGATGAGCTAAGTTAATAGCAGGCTGCTATAGACGTGATGATAGAAGTGATGATTTTTAAGCTTTGTTTATATAGATTCAACTCGTGGCCAGCATCATATTCGATAGCATATTTATAGTTAGTACCAAGCGTTGCTGCGTTGTATTGCTACGTCCACCTGGCGTACTAAGTACTAGAATTGAGAATGTATGATATTAATTATTGCCAAATTGTTAATACTTAGTTATTATGCCTCTCTTTATCTAAACGCTAATCATTATCATTAGTATTAATAGTGTTATTTGCACGACATGATTGAGTGTTTTTAAGGTAATGAATCTTCTGATAGGCGTTATTTTCAGGACTATTCGATGATAGGTTTTAAAAATAATTCTAATTTTTGACAGTAAATAAAGTGAGTAGATGTGTTATGCGCGAAGTAAAGTTATCTAGCAGATTGACTGTGCTATCTATGGGTGTAGCAGCGGTATTGTGTGCACAAGCTGCCAGTGCTGCAACGGCAGCAGATATGCCAAATACGACGTTGCAAACGATTACCGTGACAGCAAATAGCTCTGTCCGCGATAGTGTACAAGAAGACTCTGTCTATATAGATGACTATACGCCAGCAGCTCAAGCAAGCCATCTGAGCGATTTTCTGGACGTCGTACCGGGGGTAAGCGTAGGCGGTACCTCATCAGTCAACCAACGTATTCGTGTACGTGGTCTTGATGATACCAACCTAAAAGTAACGATTGATGGCGCACGTCAAGAAGGCGCGTTGTTCTACCACATGGGTGATGTCACGATTGATCCAGATCTGCTAAAACAAGCAGAGGTGTCGGTAGGCAATAACTCAGTGACGCTCGGTAATGATGCTATCGGCGGTGCGGTTGCTTTTGAGACAGTCGACGCGGCAGATTTACTTAAGCCTGGTCAAAAAGTAGGTGCTAAGCTGCATGCAGGCTACGGCAGCAACAATGATGAACTGCTAACCTCAGCTACTGTGTATGGTGCGCCAACAGAAAATGTTGATTTACTGGCTTATTATGGCAAACGTGATGCTAATGCTGGTGAAGATGGTAAAGGCCGTAAAATCCAAACGGAAGATAGCGAAGGCGAAAACATCTTATTAAAAGCGGGTGCGTATGTCGGTAGTGATCATCATGTGGGCGCTAGCTTTAGCCGTACTGAAAACAAAGGCAAGTTCCCATTACGTCCAGATTTTCCTGCTGGTGGTTGGAACCCAATCATCCCGCAGGAAGTCAAACGCGATACCTATGCGCTTGACTACGCATACAGTCCTGCCAACCAGTTGGTCAATGTAGACGCCAATGTATATCAGACCAGCACGCAGATTTTGCGTAACTCTGATGGCGTACCTGGGTTTGAGTTTGATGCGGAAGTCAAAACCACAGGCGGCAAAATACAGAACACCAGTATCGTTGATAGCACTATTATCAATGGTTTGCCAGGGACTCATAAGTTCATCGCTGGGGTTGAGCATTACAAAAAAGAATCTGAGATGACACGTGATTTTGGCAAAGCGAGCACTGATGAGGCAACCAATACCTCAGTCTATCTGGAAGACCAATGGCAGATGGGCAAGCTTAGTTTAACGCCAGGCGTCCGCTATGACCGTTATGAATCTCCAGAGTACGTATCGGCTGGCAAGACTTACGACAATGTCGTTGGCGCATTGGCCGCCAGTTATGAGATTGCACCGCGTACCCAGCTATTTGCGAGCTATACGCAGTTATTTAATGGCCCAGATCTTAGCCAAACGATCTTTAATTCCGACGGTGTTGATACCTATGTAAACAATGACCTAAAAGCAGAAGAAGGTGACAATGCAGAAGTCGGTATTGCGACAACGCTGCGTGGTTTGACCATGGCTGATGACTCTTTAAAACTGAGCGCTAAGTACTTTGAAACCAATATCGAAAACTATATTGAGTTCGTACGTGCAGGTGGCAGTAGAACTGGTATGAATTGTACCACTGGGCAACTAGGTACAAGTGCTGCCCCTGAAGCCTGCCAAGGTGTCATCAACAATGACGAAGATTTTAAGATCAAAGGCGTAGAGTTATCAGCTGATTATCGCGCAGATAATTTCAACATGGGTCTAAGCTATGCTCGTGCACGTAGCAAAGGCGAAGATACGGGTTACAATATCTCTTCTGTCAGCGGCAGTGGCTCAGAGTCTGGTGACAAGTACATGGTCAATCTTGGTTACGCTCCAACCAGCACCACCGAGCTTGGCTGGCGCAGTACTTATGTCGCCGATGTGACACCAAATACCGCCGGTGATGACAACGAAAAACCAGGCTATGACGTGCATGATATCTTTATGACTTATGCACCAACTCAAATCGAAGGTCTAAAGGCCACGCTAGGTGTCTACAATATCTTTGATGAGACTTATGCAAGTCATGCATCTCGCAACTCTATCGATGATGCCTATACTGATTTTGAGATGGGACGTAATATCAAAACGTCTTTAACGTATCAGTTCTAATATAGCTTATCTGGTTTGAGTCTAATCGTACTTATAGAGTCAGCTGTCTGTACATGGGAGCTGGCTTTTTATTGCCTACTGGCTTTTGGATTGGCTATAGCAGCAATGACGTGCTAATGGATAAATACCTACCCAAACAACATATAATAAAGAACCAAGACCAATGATTACATTCAATCCTCGTCAAGCCTGCTTGTGGATTCATCGTTATACTGGGCTTGCTATGGCAGCCTTTTTAATCATTGCCAGTCTCACGGGTGCGCTGCTCGCTTTTCATCATGAGTTAGATGACTTGTTTAACCATAAACTGGCGCGTGTCGAGGCACAAAACACGCCGATACAGTCTGTCGCTGCGCTGCATGATAGTGTGATCCGTACCTATCCGCAGTATGGTTTTTCAAGTTTGCCGACGACCATTGAGGCGGGCAAGTCAGCGGTGTTTTCGGTAGACAGATGGCGCGGCAATGCCAGTTTAGACGCACCTGAGCCAACCTTCCATGAGGTGTATGTTGACCCTTATACCGGCGCGATTATCGGTACGCGTGATAAGGAGGCATGGGCATGGCATAACACCATGTGGAAGGTGTTTTGGCTGCATCGTGATTTATTGCTGGGTAATATTGGTAAATGGCTTTTGGGCATCGTCTCGCTAGTTTGGACGATTAATTGCTTTATTGGCTTTTACTTAACGTTTCCTCGAGCAGTCAAATCGAGTCAGTCAAAACAAGTCTCTAGCAAAAAACGCGCCTCGCTGTTTAAGCGCTGGCTACCTGCATGGAAAATTCGCCGCAAGACCAATACCTTTAAGCTTAACTATGATGTGCATCATGCTTTTGGTCTGTGGCTATGGGTGATGCTGTTTGTCATCGCTTGGTCAAGCGTTGGGTTTAATTTAAAACCCGTTTATCAGCCTGTGATGCAGGCAGTGGTCGGACTGACGCCAAGAGAAAGAGGGCAACCGCCAACCAAGCCTGAACCGAATAAAACAGTAGAAAATCAGGGTAGGGCAGATAAGTCTATAAACTCAAATACGACTGTTAACGATAGCCGCAATACAGCGGATGCCATTGCTCAAGCAGTCAATAAGAGTAACAGCATTGCCTATCTGAGTGCCCAAGCCGATATTGCGGCGCGGCAGAATGGCACGGCTGTACAGCAGTTATTGGGTATCCGCTGGGTTGCAGAGGACGAGCAATGGCAAATGCGTTTCAAAACAGATAGAGATATTGGTATACACAGCGGCGCGTCATCTATTACGGTTGATGCTGCCACAGGAGAGGTTGCGCGTGTTAGTTTTGGTTATCAAAGCGGTTTTGGTAACAAAGTAGACCAATGGCTGTCAACGCTGCATATGGGACATGTCGGTCAAGGTTGGAGCCATCGACTGTATCAAGCATTTTTGGCAATGATTGGACTGGCAGTTGCGGTGCTATCAGGGACAGGTGTGTATCTATGGTGGAAAGGCCGACAGCAGCGTTTAAAGGCGTTGCAAAAGCTCAAATAGATATTAAAACATAAAATTGATGTGCTCAATATAGTGCTAGTACCAATGTACTAGCATTATATTGAGCTTTTTTACATAAGAAGAAGTGGGGTTTTACACCGTATCAACAATCACAGGACGACCCTGATGATTGAGCACAGTCACATCGACATTGTATAAATCTTTCATTGTCTCTTGAGTAATAACATCAGCAGGGCGACCAACAGCCATCACTTCTCCTGCTTTCATTGTAACGACCGTATCGGCAAATTGTGCTGCTTGATTGATATCATGTAGGACGATCACCACGGTTTTTTGCTGGCTGTGGCTAAGCGTACGTAGCTCACGCATGAGTCGACCAGCATGATACATATCTAGGTTATTGAGTGGCTCATCAAGCAATAGATAGGGCGTATCTTGGCAGACAATCATCGCAATCAGCACGCGCTGACGCTGTCCACCTGATAGCGTTGACAAGAAACGCTCGGCAAGTGGCTCAAGCTCAAAGCGTTCGAGGATTTCCTGTACTTTTTGCTGATCTTCTGCGGTTGGTTGTCCTTGATGATAAGGGTAACGACCAAACATCAGCAGCTCATGCACGCGCAGTCGTCCTTGTACATGGTTGTCTTGTCCGAGCATCGCGACCGTCTTGGCAAGTGTGCGCGCCTGACAACTGACAATATCACGTTCCTCATTATCTACAGCGAAGCTCACTTGCCCAGCCTGTAACGGTTGCAAGCGAGCCATGACAGAAAACAACGTCGATTTTCCAGCGCCGTTAGGCCCAATCAAAGCAATGACCTGCGCCGTTGGTAGGGACAACGTAATGTCATGCAAGATTTTTTGTTTGCCAATATGGTGAGAGATATTATTCAGTTTAATCATAATCGTCTTATTTAAAAAGTCTTAGGGCTTTCTTTATCAACAGCATCAGCCAAATAAACAATGTCGGCTAAGTCGTTATAACGAACGGCGCTGGGACATAAATATCAATGCCAAGAACACGAGGCCACCTGCGAGCTCTATCACAACGGACAATACGCCTGCCATATCTAGCACTTGCTCAAAGAGTGTCTGACCCAACACCAAGCAAATCATAGCGACCAAACTGACCAATATCAGCCGCTCAGTATGATACATGTGTCGAGCGATACGATTGGTCAATGCACAAACCAATAGACCAAAGAAAGTCACTGGACCGACCAGTGCCGTGGCTGTGGCGACTAGCACTGCGATAACAGTTAATAGGCCAAATGCCAGACGTTGATAATGGATACCAAGGTTAATGGCTTGGGCTTGTCCGAGCATCAGCACATCGCATTGGTAGCGCCAGCGCCAGCGCCAGACAAACACCGCAGTGATGATACAGATAAATAGGCTAATGCCTAATAGCTGAGGATTGACCGTATTGAACTGCGCGTAGCTAGCGGACTGTACGACCACAAAATCATCAGGGTTAATCAGCCGTGCAATGAGTGCTGATAAACTGCGGAACAACACACCAAAGATAACGCCCACCAATATCAAGCGTGTCAGATCCTGACTGCTTTTAGAAAATAATAGCTTAAATAATAATAAAGATGCCCCAAACATCAGGACAATCTCTAGCGTGAACTTGGCAATAGGATCGAGACTGGTAAAACTAATCGCCCCTAAAAAGAAAACCAGTAAGCTTTGTAGCAAAACATAGAGCGAATCAAACCCGAGTAGGGAGGGCGTTAGAATTGGATTGTGAGTCAACGTTTGAAACAATAACGTCGACACGCCAATCGCATAGCCAACCACCATCAGTGCCAGCAGTTTTTTGCCGCGTAGCGGTAGCGCAAAGTCCCAATAGCCATTGACATTGAGTGTCATAAACAAGGTCATCGAGATCAGTAGAATAATAGCTGCAATGGATTTCGGATGCGCAGCTATCCATGCCCAAAGCTTTGCCAACTGACCTTGGGCAGCAGCTGAATACTGACCATCTGCTGCAGATGAGTTATCTATCGCTGTGTTGGTTTCCGTAGAACGAGCCTTTGTGGCACTAAGCTTAGTTGATGAGAACATAAATAAATCCTATGATGCCAAGCTTATCTAAATAAGGCAAAAAATGAACGACGGTAAGTGAGTGGTTAATCGATTAAAGATTGCTGTTTTATTATTCAGCTTTACTGCTTAGTCTTATTGCTCAGCTGGCGCGCGCAGTAATAGCCATAAAAACAGCACTGTACCGACCACGCCAAATATGGTGGCAACAGGCACTTCAAATGGATAGCGAATCGAGCGACCGATAATATCGCACAGCAATACTGCCGAAGCACCAAGTAGCGCGACTGCAGGCAAGCTACGACGCAACTTATCTCCCATCAGTCGGCTCACAATGTTTGGCACGACGAGGCCAATAAAAGGAATCATACCGACCGTCACGACGACAACGGCACTCATCATGGCCACCATCCCCACACCAATCCACGTCACTTGGCGTTTACTAATACCTAAGTTCAAGGCGATATTGTCACCCAAACCAACGATGGTTAGCTTATCGGCGATGATATAGGCGAGTACACACAGCGCGCCCGTGAGCCACAAAAGCTCATAACGACCTGCCAAGACGCCTGAGAAATCCCCAAACTGCCACACGCTGAGCATCTGTAGCGATTCGGTTTGATAGGCGATAAAGGTAGTGACTGCTTCGATAATGCCGCCGAAGACAATACCAATCAGTGGAACCATCAAAAAATCAGTCGGCGGAATACGGTGAATCAATAGCATAAATAGCATCATGCCGAATACAGCGGCGATGGTCGCTACGCTCATCTTCACAATGAGCGCACTGGCAGGAAATAGCAGACTGACTACCAGCAAACCGAGCGCGGCGCTTTGGGTAGCACCGACCATGGACGGCTCTACAAAGCGGTTTTTTAGCACCACTTGGATGATCATTCCCGCCACTGCCATCGCAATGCCCGTCAAAATAATCGCAACGGTGCGCGGGATACGGCTGACCAGTAGTAGCGAGCTATCAGAGTTTGCACTATGACTAATGATACTTTGTAAGATACCCGACCACGAAAAGTCAGCCACACCAATAGATAAGCTCAATAACACCAAAAGCCCCATGATAATGAGGCTTGCGGTGTTGATTAACCACGGTGGCATGGCAGCACGTCGATATTTCGAGCCTAAAGTATGGCTAGCGCTTCCTTGCCAATTTGATACTGGCAGAGAAGCGTTAGGTTTGAGCCTAGCACGAGCACGGTGTGAAAATAACGACATAATCTTTATTGGCTTAAAAATGAGCAAGGTTAACGGTAATAATTACCTACTTGTGCAATAATCGCTTGTATAGAGAACGACGTTATTTAGCGTTAGCAAAAGCATCTTTAATCGTTGTGAGATCCTGCATCCATTGGTAATAGCCACCAAACGCTAGGTAAGAGTCTGGGCTTAGATAAACCACTTGCTGCTTGCTCCAAGCGTTGGTTTGCGCGACCAGCGGATTGTCCAATACGGCTTTGGCACCGATACCATCTTCACCAATCGCGGCGCTGCGATCGATAACAAACAACCAGTCTGGGTTGGCTTTTTGGATATATTCAAAAGAGACCGGCTGTCCATGAGGGGCATCGGCAATTTGCTTATCTGCCATTGGCACATCTAGCACCGTATGGATAAACCCGTAACGAGATTTATCGCCATATGCTGACATTTTATTGCCATTAACCATAACGACCAGACCAGTGCCTTTATCTTTAGTGACACCCTTTGTCTCGTCAATAAGCGTATCTATGTTTTGTTGCAATCTAGCGGCCTGATCGCTTTTGCCAAACAACGCACCCAAATCATGCAAACGCTGCTTACTCGACTCATAAATATTAGCCGTGTCGATAGACATATCCAACGTCGGCGCGATGTTTGACAGCTCATTATACTTTTCTGCCATGCGTGAGCCCACCAATATTGCTTGTGGTTGCATGGCATTCAATGCCTCAAGATCTGGCTCAAACACAGTGCCGACCGCTTTTGGTTCAGGCTGCGTTTTTGAGTGTAAATTGTCTAACAACAAACTGCCTGGCATACCGTCAACAGCCACATCTAGTGCTGCCAAGTCTTGCATCAAGGTCATGTCATAAACCACCAACGGTGAGGGACTCATTGCCAATTCAACATCACCCTTAACCGTATTCACCGTGATTTTTTCAGCAGAGACGGCATCGTTATTGGCCACGTTTGACGACTCATTGGCCGTTTGATTGGTAGCTGTAGCATCAGCGGTGTCAGTCTCAGGCGAGCTACAACCTGTCACACTGATAGCAGTGACTAGAGCTGTCATCATCAATAATGGACGTTTAAAAATAGGATTAGTACGACGGTGTGATAATGGGGTAGTAGACATAAGGGACTCGGTATATCAGGATGTTTAAGCAGTCTGTTAATAAGACAACTGCACAGGTAGCACAATAGAAATAGAAAATGATGAGAGCAGCTGGGCAGAGTAATGCTCATATCAAAGGGGTGCCGATAGAGCGCCTGTCAGTTTTACTCTCTAGCCTTATTCTTTTGGGTTGAGCGTTTTATGGTTTGGATATTTTTATGGGTATCAGTTTTTGATCATGATACGGAAAAACCAAACAGCCGTTATGATAAAGTAGTTGAGACTCATTATCAATAATAATAATGATAATGATTTTTATTGACGATAAGTATTTATCTAAAAGACTTATTAAAAAAGCGAGCTAAATACGGGCGAGATGGCAGTAATGCTCAATAGTTATAGGACATCTGTCAGAGATAAGAGGCAATGAGTTCACAAAGCAAAGAAAATATTATAAATTATTATTGATAATAATTATCGTTTGCATTATTATCAACGCCATTCCACCTCGGATAATAAACATTAGGCTGTTATGAGTTCAACGGATTTAGAGACACCACCAACCAGATTGATACTGCTATCTCTTCTCGTAGTAGTAGGGCTGCATGTACTCACCGCAGTCGCCTTGGCGGTGATCAAAACGCCCAAACCACAGCCTGCGCCAAAAGAAGATATCACGCCTGTCGAAATAGAGTTTGTGACGTTACCTGCTAATAATGCAGTAGCGAAAGTAGAAACGAAAGAACCTGTGCAGCAGGTCAAAAAGGTCACCGTCAAAAAAGAAGTGCAACCTAAGCCTGTACAAAAGCCAAAAGCAGAGCCACCGCCTAAGAAGCGTGTCGAGACACCTATAGAACCAGCGAAGCCTGTGGTGAAAAAAGTATCTGAAACACCGCCAATCATCGCAACCGAAAAAACATCTACTGAGAGTAGTCAAAAGCCTGTACCAAAAGAAGCAGCACCCAAAAAGATCAGCCCAGAACCGACAGTTGATACATCAGCTGCTGATGAACAGCGCAAAGAGGCTGCTGCTCGAGCCAAAAAAGCCGCTCAAGAAGCACAAGACAGAGCAGCGCAAGAAGCCAAAAGAGTCGCGGATGCTAAGGCTGCGGCACAAGCAAAAGCTGCTAGAGAAGCAGAAGCCGCCGCCCAAGCACAAGCCGCTAGAGAAGCAGCTGAGGCAGCTGCGGAAGCTGCTGCTCGAGCACAGAGTAATGAGCCTGTAAGCTTTACTGCGAGCGCTGCCAATTGGGCCTCTGCGCCAAACTTTAGCTTTCCTGATCGTGCGGCACGTAGAGCGCGTTCAGGTGATACGCTCAACGTGGTATTGGTATTGCGTGTCAATAAACAAGGTGGTATCGATAGCGTGCGAGTGGCGCAGTCTTCAGGCAATACTTTGCTGGATAAAGAAGCCCAGCGTCAAGTACGCTCTGGCAAGTTCAAACCCTTTACCAAGAATGGCGCACCCGTGGTGGGCAATGTGACCTTGCCGATCAGCTATGCGGTTCCTTAAGTATTTATATTTTATAACAACGTATTTATTGATAATCTTTCATAATAAGACAAGGCATGATACTCATTTTAGTAGCATGTGATGGCATAAAACATTAAGGAGTCTGATATGGACTTTATGCAATACTGGCAGATCAGCGACATGGTGACAAAGACGTTATTCTTTTTGTTACTTGCGTTATCTATTCTCTCTTGGGTGACAGGTATCGTCCGCGTATTGCAAAGTCGCAAACTGGCGACCAGTGTAGCAGATGACTTGAGTCAACAACTACAAGCAAAGCAGGCCGATTTGGTCGGCTCCGATGCTGCCGCTCGTCGTTTGGTCACTGAACAGACGTTACTCAAGCACATAGGGCGCTACCGTTTTGCCAGCGAGCGCGGCTTACCTATTCTTGGAACGACGGCAGCGATCGCGCCATTTATCGGCTTATTTGGCACGGTGTGGGGCATTTTCCACGCGCTGCATAATATTGGTATGAGTGGACAGGCAGGATTGGGACAAGTGGCAGGCCCCGTTGGTGAGGCACTAATTATGACGGGTCTTGGTATCGCTGTGGCTATTCCAGCTGTGGTGTTTTACAACCTAGCAGTACGTATCAATCGCCGTGTGATGTATCAAGCCAATGATAGAGCACATGATCTGTTGTCCGGGTCTGCTGAGCCTGTGCCATCGTCTACTAGCCCGAATGCGGGCGCAACATCGGTGCAGGCGGTTAAAGGCAATCGCTCAAATACTATCGATGCAGCAGTAGACACGCAGCAAGCGCGCCACTACAGCAGCTCTGTGGCAGAATAAAAAAGCACCTCTTGGTGGCATGACAATAAACACAAGTATTGAGAATAATTATGGCATTTCAACTGGGTGATGATGACGTTCAAGGTATGAATGAGATGAACCTCATTCCGCTTATCGATATCATGCTGGTATTGATGATTATCTTTTTATTGACAGCGACCGTGCTGAATCCGACGGT
Organism: Psychrobacter sp. UBA2514; assembly: GCF_002341255.1. NCBI lineage: Bacteria > Pseudomonadati > Pseudomonadota > Gammaproteobacteria > Moraxellales > Moraxellaceae > Psychrobacter > Psychrobacter sp. UBA2514. The sequence continues at coordinate 90,868 of NZ_DDNS01000048.1, read as the reverse complement.
TCCTTTAGATTTGCCAAAGACCAGTGCTGAGGTCAATCAAACGCCGCCAGAAGCCATTCAAATCAGTATTGATAAAGACGCGGGGATATTTTGGGACAGCGATCCCATCAGCATGGAAGCGCTAGAGGCGCGTTTGCAGGAGCAAGGCGCAACCGGCAAAGATCCTTCAGTACAACTGCGCGCCGATAAAGAAGGTAAGTATGATACGGTCGCTCAGGTCTTGGCGGCTGCCAGTCAAGCAGGACTTACCAAGATTGCCTTTGTCAATGAATAATAGCAGCGATAAACGGTAGTAAGTAGTAATAAGCAGCGAAATGCAACGTCCGTTACAGCAAAAAATTGTCGATATAAATCAACAAGCCAATGAATAGCACGAGCGCCATAACAATAATAAGAACGATCAAAATAATAAGCTTCTCTCCGACCTCAGTGACGACTTAAACCTCAAATTAAGTCATCACTGAGGTTTTCTTTTTACCAGCCATAGCCAAATGGACGGTAGCCAAAGCCCAGATGTCCGTAACCAAACGGATAAGGCGAGCGCAAGTAATCCAGATCGCGCTGACGGATATAGTAGTAGCGTCCTTGAGAGTAAGCTTCTTCTAATTTCTCAATACCTTCTAATGGACAGACTGGCTGCCAGTCATAGCCTTCGCGACCGAGCTTATAAGCGTTCAGCTCGGTACAGTAGTTTTTGAGACCTTGCTGTCGTCCTTGCTCCCACTGTATGCGGTTAGGACTGGCGCCTCCGACACTGGCGCAGCTGTTGGTATAGTGCCCGAAGTAAGCCCCTGAACGACCTTGTAGACCATCGGCATAACCGACTTCTTGCCAGTTACTGCTTTGACATTGCTGCGGGGTCAGGCTTTGGGTAGTGGCACAGCCTGACACTGTTAGTACGATTGCGCCAAGTAATGATAAGCTTATGCCAGTGTTGCTCAGGAGTTTACCTGTCAGCTTGCTAGCGATATAAGCGCTTGACGAGTTTGACTTAATAAGATAATTCATAATAAACCTGCGCGCGTTTAAAATTATGGTTTATCATAGCACTTTTTTACGCCGACCACTTTTTGTATCTGGTTTTTGTATGTGGCTATGCTACTGATGATTAGGCACGCTAAATGTCTGATTTAACAGTATAACTGACAAATAAAGAGTGAGCCATATAGCCAGTTTTTGAATAGTAGTTGAGTGGCAGTGCTTGATTTTTGCGGGTTCGAGCTCATTATAAGTCTTGCTATATCGTTATCTGTCATGTGAGTAGCAGCCAGTTCACGTTAACGATTTATAGGATAGTTATTTATAAAGCCGTTATTTTTACTGTTGGCGTAGACAGCGGTTATTAGCCGTGGCAGTTATATTGATATTGTTTAGCATCATTTTTATTTAGTTAAAAGGCCAGAGCATCATGGGAACATTGATTGGCGTTATCATTGTACTATTCGTCTTAGGGAGTATGATGGCGCTCAAACCGAATGGTATCGATCAGCGTTTAGACAAGCTGCGTATGACCGCACGCCGTTTGCAGCTTAATCCAAAGCTCGTTGCTTGCCCTGATTGGATCAAAGGTCGTGATAATGAATATGGCCGCGGTATGCTTGGACAGTATTGTCTGATATTAGAAGAGACCAAACTGCCGCACACACGCTATCAAGTGATCGATGGACAATGGCGACCAGATAGCAGTTTTGTTGATACCAGCGATGATGCAAAAACACTCCATATTCCAAGTGCCATTCGCTCTACGCAAAGCAGCAATAATGTGACGGTGAAAAAAACCGATTTTAGTTTGGACAAAGCACCATTAGAGCTACCAGTGAGCATTGAGCCGTTTGTTAAAGGGCTGATGACCAAGGCCAATAGCATTATCATTTATTGGGAAGACATTGCTTACGTGCGCCCAAACTCTAATCCCACGTATCATCAGCAACGGATTGAGGCAGATCTGTTAGTGCTCAAAGCCAATCTTGAGAAATGGGCGATACAAATGCAAAAAGACGCGAGAGGCTAGTAAAGCGCTTTTTTGTCTCCATTAAAGGGCGATATGCAAGTAGTTTTTCATATTCAGTTTATTTAAAGTTGACAGTTTATCGCTTAGCAGTGTAACGTCTTTATAACTATATCTTTATTTTATGGTTATAATTTGTTTTATAACCTTTTTTATCAGCAGCTACTATTACTATAAATCGCTGAGTCATGGCTAACCCCTGATCATCAGCACCCATAAATTACTCTGCTGCTGACTGTAATGTTACTTTCAATCTACTTATACTTTTAATCACTTATATTATGGTGTCGTCAAATATGGCAAAAACCACAACCAAAAAAACCGCAGCATCAGCTGCTGACAGCCCAAAGGGCAAGTCTTTGGTGATTGTAGAATCACCAGCCAAAGCAAAAACGATTAATAAATATCTTGGCGATGATTTTATCGTACGCTCGAGCATCGGCCACGTCCGTGATTTACCAGTTAGTGCAAATAAAAGCGCAAAAAAAGCAACCACGACCAAAAAAGATGACAGTCTGACCAAAGAAGAAAAAGCACAGCAAGCACTGGTGCGCCGTATGGGCGTAGATCCAGAGCATGATTGGGCGGCGGTCTATGAAGTATTGCCAAACAAAACCAAGGTCATCAAAGAGCTCAAAGCACTGGCCAAAGACGCTGACAAAATCTATCTGGCAACGGATATGGATAGAGAGGGGGAGGCGATCGCTTGGCATCTAAAAGAAGTTATCGGTGGGCCTGATAGCAAGTATCAACGTGTGGTCTTTAACGAGATTACCAAATCAGCCATCCAAAATGCCTTTAAACAACCCTCAAAGCTTGATATCGATCGCGTCAATGCTCAGCAAGCGCGCAGATTCTTGGACCGTGTCGTTGGCTTTATGGTATCGCCACTATTATGGCAAAAGATTGCTCGCGGACTATCAGCAGGCCGTGTGCAGTCAGTTGCTATGCGCTTGGTTGTTGAGCGTGAGCATGAAATTCGCGCGTTCATTCCAGAAGAATACTGGCAGATTCATGCAGATACACATGTCGCTCATGATAAAACCAAAAAAGCCTCAGATGCAGAGCAAATCGGTATCCGTCTAGAGGCGACCAAGCAGGGCGGCAAAACGCTAAAGCTTGGTAATAAAGAGCAAACCGATAAAGTGCTTGAGATACTCAAAGCAAGCGATTTTATCGTTAAAGAGCGTGAAGAGAAGCCAACCCAGTCACGTCCTAGCGCACCCTTTATCACTTCAACTTTGCAGCAAGCAGCCAGTACGCGTCTAGGGTTTTCGGTCAAAAAGACCATGATTTTGGCGCAGCGTCTGTATGAAGCGGGTCACATCACTTATATGCGTACCGATTCGACTTTTTTGTCTGGCGATGCGCTCGCGGCTGTCCGTGGTCATATTGAAGACAGCTATGGCGCAAAATACGTGCCAGAAAAGCCAAATTTTTATGGCAATAAGCAAGGTGCTCAAGAGGCGCATGAAGCGATTCGTCCTTCTAATGTCAACTTAAAGTCAACGCAAATGAAAGGCGTTGAGCGTGATGCTATTCGTTTATACGAGCTGATCTGGCGGCAGTTTGTGGCTTGTCAGATGACGCCTGCTAAGTATCTATCAGTCAATCTTTTGGTAGAGGCGGGTAATGTCGAGCTAAAAGCGCGCGGCCGTACGATGACTTTTGATGGCTATACTCGTGTTATGCCGCCGGCCAAAACTGATGATACGCTGCTCCCTGATGTCAAAAAAGGCGATAAGCTCACCCTAGATAAGCTCGATCCGAGCCAACACTTTACCAAGCCGCCACCGCGCTATACTGAGGCAAGTCTTGTCAAAGAGCTTGAGAAAAAAGGTATTGGTCGTCCCTCGACTTATGCCTCAATTATCTCGACCATTCAAGATCGTGGTTATGTGAAGCTTGAGAACAAGCGCTTGTTTGCCGAAAAAATGGGCGATATCGTCACCGATAGATTGACAGCCAGCTTCCCAGATTTGATGGATTATACCTTTACTGCTGCGCTTGAAGACAAGCTCGATCATGTCGCCGAGGGTGAGCAAGATTGGAAAGACGTGCTCGATAATTTCTATGGCGAGTTTAAGACTACTCTTGAGCATGCCAAAGGCAAAGATGGCATGCGTCCGAATGATCCGACTGATGTGCCAGATGTGCATTGCGATATTTGCGATCGTCCGATGCAGTTGCGTACAGGCTCAACAGGCGTATTCTTAGGGTGTACTGGCTATAACTTGCCGCCGAAAGAGCGCTGTAAAGGCACCAAAAATCTAATGCCAGTCGAAGCGTTTGCCAATCTAGATGATGCAGAAGGGGATGATGAAACGGCAGAAGTCAAAGATTTGATGGAGAAAAAACGCTGTCCGAAATGCGGCACCGCGATGAATGGTTATATCGTTGATGGTGGTCTCAAGCTACACATCTGCGGTAATAACCCTGATTGTGACGGTTATATTCTAGAAGAAGGTAAGTTTGAAGTACCAGGCTCAGATGCGCCAACCATCGACTGTGACAAGTGTGATGGTCAGATGGAGCTAAAGACAGGTCGCTTTGGTCCGTATTTTGCTTGTCAGAAATGCGATAACACCCGCAAGGTGCTAAAAACAGGCGAAGCAGCACCGCCGCGTATGGATCCTATTCATCTGCCAGAGCTGAAATCGACCAAACATGATGATTACTTCATCTTGCGTGAAGGGGCGGCTGGCATGTTCCTTGCGGCTTCTAAATTTCCAAAGGTGCGTGAGACTCGTGCGCCCAAGCTCGCTGAGCTACGTGAAATAAAAGATAAAATGGAAGACAAGTTCCAATATCTGTTTGAGGGACCAGATGAAGATCCAGATGGTAACCCAACTATATTACGTTGGTCACGTAAGAAAAAAGAGCAGTACATCGGCTCTGAGAAAAACGGCAAGGCCACCCGTTGGGGTGTGTACTGGCGTAAAGGCGAGTGGGTAGAAGAGTAACCACTTTTCTACCGGTCATAAAAAAACCTCTTAACCGTATACAATAGTTAAGAGGTTTTTTATGGCTAATATATATAGTATTAGTTCATCTCGATAATACCGCAAGCAACACGGTCACCTGATGCGCCTGATGGTTGGCTGGTGTAATCGTCAGCGCCAGAATGTACGATAAAGGCGCGGCGATTCACGCTATACTTACCTGCTTTATCGGCCGTGATTTTTTTGTTCACATAGTTGATAGTAGCGACGCCATCTTCATTGGCTGTCAGGTTAGGTAGGTCACCTGCATGACCATTCATATCATCGGGATTAGAATGTGGTTTGTTGTCAGGATTGAAGTGACCGCCTGCCGCTTTACCCATATCAGCACAGCTACCTGTCTCATGAATATGTAGTGCAACCGTTTGGCCCGGCTGTAGATTCATGAGCTTACCGTAGACTTGTACACCGCCATCGACAGGACGCAGGAACATCTGTCCGACTTCGTTCTTATCACCGCTCACTGCTTTGATGGTAGATTTTAGTGCTGGCTGATTGACAGGATTGCCTGTTTGCATTTGACCTTCGACCGTTTGGCAACCAGTCATGGCTAACGCTGATCCGCATAGTAGGGCACTTGCAAGCATTGTCTTATTCATTATTATCTCCAGTTATTTTATTCATTATTTAGAACGTAGTTAAAGTCACAAATATCTGTATTTATTGTTCTGTTAGAGCGCGTATCGATATTCGTTAACATCATCGTCAGTATAGCCAAGCAAACCCTATAGTTATTCATTAAATGCGCAACAATCGGTTAATAAATGTAAGTAACGTATGGGTTTGAAAAAGCAGATGGCAAAAAAATTAATGACATCAAATGAACGACAGAATGCATAGATTACATAAAAACACGAATTGGTAATGACCAAGGTGTTAGTAAACTAATGATCAATAAGCATAAAAAAGCCGCCCATCATAGTGATGAGCGGCTTTTATGTTTTAAGCATTGACTAACGAATACTCAATTAGTTGTGTAGCGCTTTGCCTGCCGTTTTATCAACCGTTACTTTTGCAGGCTTGAGCGGTTTTGGCATATCTACCAAAGCTACCTTTAAAATCTCTTCAATCGTCGCAACTGGCTGAATGGTCAAGCCTTCTTTGACATTATCAGGGATATCGGCCAAATCACGCTCATTACTCTCTGGAATCAAGACATGCTTGATACCGCCGCGATGCGCGGCCAGCAGCTTCTCTTTGAGACCACCGATACGTAGGATTTTGCCGCGCAAGGTGATCTCACCTGTCATGGCGATATCTGGACGAATGGCAATACCTGTCAAGGCAGAGACCAGTGCAGTCGTCAATGCACCACCAGCAGAAGGACCGTCTTTTGGCGTGGCGCCTTCTGGCATATGGACGTGGACGTCAGTAGTCTTAAAGGTCTCATAATCAATCCCTAAGCTGTCACCGCGAGCACGTACTACGCTCATTGCCGCGCGAATAGACTCTTTCATCACATCGCCGAGTGAGCCTGTAAAGCTCAGCTCACCTTTGCCTTTCATCGCCACCGCTTCGATAGTAAGTAGCTCACCGCCCACTTGTGTCCAAGCAAGACCAGTCACGCGGCCGATCTCAGGCTCTTCTTCTGCCAGACCGTAGTCGTACTGATGGACGCCTAGATAATCATCGATGTTTTTGTCATCGACCACCACCAGCTGACGCTCTGCTTTTTTCGGTGCGCGCGCGCCATGAGTCTCAACCGAACCGCGAACGACTTTGCGGCAGATTTTATTGACTTCACGCTCAAGGTTACGCACACCCGCTTCACGGGTATAGCTACGCACGATACTGTGTAGGGCCGCTTCAACGATTTCAATTTCACCTTCTTTAAGGCCATTATTCTTGATCGCTTTTGGCACGAGGTATTTCTGCGCGATATTGACCTTTTCTTCTTCGGTATAACCTGGCAGACGAATGACTTCCATACGGTCAAGTAGCGCAGGTGGAATATCCATGCTGTTAGCCGTACAGATAAACATCACTTGCGACAAGTCTAAGTCCATATCTAAATAATGGTCGTTAAAGGTATCGTTCTGTGAAGGGTCCAATACTTCGAGCAATGCTGATGCTGGATCACCGCGAAAGTCTTGCGCCATCTTATCGATTTCATCCAATAAGAATAGTGGGTTTTTGACTTCTACTTTGGCCAGTGACTGCACGATTTTACCTGGCATCGCACCGATATAGGTACGGCGATGACCGCGGATTTCCGCTTCATCACGGACGCCGCCAAGCGCCATACGGACAAACTTACGACCCGTTGCGCGCGCAATCGATTCACCCAGTGAAGTTTTACCCACACCTGGAGGACCGACGAGACAAAGAATTGGGCCACGCAGTTTTTTCACGCGAGATTGTACGGCGAGATATTCTAAGATGCGGTCTTTGACATCTTGTAAGCCATAGTGATCTTCGTCTAAGACCGTTTTTGCCTTGTCTAGATTGATTGAGACTTTGGTCGTCGCATTCCACGGCGTATCCAAAATCCACTCAATGTAGTTGCGTACCACTGACGATTCGCTTGATGCAGGTGGCATCATTTTGAGCTTTTTAAACTCTTGCTCCGCTTTTTTGCGCACATCGTCTGGCAAGTCAGCATCTTCGAGACGCTGCTCTAGCTCAGCCACATCGTCCTCACCATCGAACGCGCCATCATTGAGATCTGATAGCTCGTTTTTGATCGCTTTCATCTTTTCGTTTAAGAAGTACTCGCGCTGATTGTCTTCCATCTGCTGACGGACCGCATCTTGAATATCTTGCTCGATATTTTGCTCAGCACTTTGCTTGACCAGATATTCCGTCAAGGTGTTGATATGCGTTTTGATATCATTTTCTTCTAAGAACGACTGTTTAACATCCAAATCCATTGACACGCGGGTTGAGATGAAATAAACCAGTTCAAGCAAATCATCGATGCGTTTGGCCACGCGAGTTAGCTCACGGGCATTACGCAGACGCGCATCCGCATAGCCTTCAAACAGGGTGGTCAACGCCTGAATAGTGTTTTTCTTCTGGCTCTCATCCATGCTGACATCAAGATCAGCACGCTCAAATCTCGCCATCAATAAGTCGTCATGACTTTCGATATTGTCGACACGGGCGCGATATTGACCTTCGATCAGCACCTTGATGCAGTTCTCATCGCTATCGTGCGGCATGGTGCTGACGATGCGGCACACGGTACCGTATTGATACAAGTTGTCTTGATCAATGTCTTCGGTCAATGAGTCTTTTTGGGCGACGACCAGTACTTTGTTGCCATACTCAGCCTGCGCCAGCTCAACGGCTTTCACCGATGGCGCACGTCCCACAAATAAGGCAATCTGCATGTGCGGATAGACGACGACATCTCGCAATGCCAAGAGTGGCAAGTAGTTTTCAGGTTGGTTGTCGTTTACGTCTTTGTTATTAGAGTCAGTGTTATCAAGACCAGTGTCTGTCTCATTGGTTGACGCCGCTTTTTGTGCTGCATTCGATAAGGTCTCTGCCTCATTGTTGTCTGTAGCAGTAGATGAAACGTCGACATCAATGTCGATATTGTCTTGGGTTATTTTATGTTCACTCATATATTTTTCCTCTTTCCCCGGACTTGTAAAGTCAAGTTCGTGGTTCATGTCTAGATAAATGGTGTCCGCATATAAAATTGCAAGTCTCATTGGCAAAGATGCACAGTTATCTTTGTTAAATAGTGCGACAAACGCCGACGTTTCAATGCGGTTATTGGATTAAAAAGTTGGATTAAAAATGCTGTGTCTGGATTAAATAAGTAAAATCTCACCATTAGATAGCGAGAGCGTGTGTGAGATGCGGGTGTCTAATCGGTTCTATGCATGGGCTTTATATCCAAAATAAGGTAAACTGGCGCCCGTCTAAAAACAGGGGTTGTTAGGGTAGTATTTTAGACATCATAGCGCTAGTCATCAGTGTTACTATTCATCAGTCTCAATGAGACCAAGTTATAAAGAGCAAGGGGCAATACATGGCCATCAATGCGGTACTGCTGGCAGTTATTATTATGCTAGGACTGTCACTTTCGCGCGTGCACGTGGTGCTCAGTTTATTAATCGGGGCGCTAGCAGGTGGATTGTTAGCAGGGCTTGGTATTACCGATACGCTCAATGCTTTTCAAGAAGGTATCCGTAATGGCGCACAGATTGCGCTATCGTATGCCTTGCTAGGGGCGTTTGCCGTGGCGATCGCGCACTCGGGATTGCCGCAGTCATTGGCAGGGACAGTGATTAGACGCATTGATGCCGCGGGCACGAGTGGCATGATTAAATATATGCTGTTTGCAGGCCTCATTACCATGAGCTGCTTTAGCCAAAACCTAATCCCCATTCATATTGCCTTTATTCCACTGCTGGTACCGCCGCTGCTTTTGGCGTTCAACCGTATGCAGATTGATAGACGCCTGATTGCCTGTCTGATTACCTTTGGACTGGTCACCACCTATATGTTTATACCGTATGGGTTCGGTGATATTTACCTCAATCAAATTATGCTAAAAAACGTCGGTGAAGCGGGCATTGATGTTGCCAATATTTCTGTGGTGAAAGCCATGGCAATTCCTGCGCTTGGCATGCTCATTGGTCTGCTGGTCGCGGTATTTATCAGTTACCGTAAGCCGCGCGAGTATCAGCAGATTGCGATAGATCAGCAAGCGCATGATGCCGTCGTAGAAGGCGATGCATTAAGTAAAACAGCCGCTGGCGCTCAGTCGCAAAGCAAGCTAAAGACGCTGGTTGCATTGGCTGCTATCGTGACGGCTTTCGTCGTGCAGCTATACACTGATTCGCTACTACTTGGCTCGATGTTTGGCTTTGGCGTGTTTATGGCGACAGGCGTGGTGAAATGGCGTGATGCTGATGGTGTCTTTAATGATGGTATCAAATTGATGGCGATGATTGGCTTTATTATGATTACCGCGCAAGGTTTTGCTGAAGTCATGAAAGCGACAGAGCAGATTCAGCCACTCGTTGATGGGGCGGCGTCACTGTTCGGTGGTAATAAAGCGATGGCAGCATTTATCATGCTCTTGATCGGTTTGATTGTGACTATGGGTATCGGCTCGTCCTTCTCGACCATTCCTATTTTGGCCGCGATCTATGTGCCGCTATGTATCTCTTTAGAGTTTTCGCCATTAGCAACGGTTGCAATTATCGGTACAGCTGGCGCGCTGGGTGATGCCGGTTCTCCTGCGTCAGATTCGACATTGGGGCCAACCTCTGGTCTTAATATTGATGGACAGCATGACCATATCAAAGACAGTGTGGTGCCAACCTTTATTCACTACAATATTCCGCTACTGGCATTTGGCTGGATTGCGGCGATGGTGCTTTAGTAAATGATTTGAATGATTGGGTTTGATATAAAAGGTGGGTATAGCAACTAGCATAAAGAGTTACTATACTCGCCTTTTTTCGTTTCTATTAATTGCTCAAACTGCCTATATTTTTAACAATCTTCATCAAAATCCTTAATCTCACCATTCAAACTGCTCAAAAACGCATCACTTTGCGCGAGCAGCTCATTTAAGCGTACTTCATTGACTAATCGTGTCATCTCATCAGCGCTAAACGGTTGCTCTTGACTGTAGTAACGTTGCTCTCTAGCGTCATCGCTACCTAACCTTTGCAAATATTCATCCACACTGTCTGCACTGGAAACAGCAGCGCTAGAGTCTTTTTCAAATTGTTCATCGTCTTTCATCAAAACCACCTTAAGCCACTTGGCGTAATTAAGCCATCTAATGGCACATCCCACGGCTGACGCGCTAATTGTTCAACCACTTGAAAGTCATAACACCAGCCAATTTTTAATGGTTTCTTGGCCCCTGAGCGATAGCTTTTGCCAAGCGTCGTATCATAAAAACCGCCACCCATGCCCATACGATTGCCGTGTTTATCTACCGCGACTAACGGACAGATGATCACATCTAATTCTGACGCCCATAATAGAGCGCGGCTATGATTTTGTTTCATGCCGAGCTGATGAATGCGAGTGGGGACATTGATTAGTTTTGAGTGGTAAACAGGTACAAAACGCAACCGTTTATCATCACTGCCATTACTAGTACGACCGAGAGAACCAACGACAGGTAAATAAGGAGAATAGCCTAAGCATATGCACCAATCCAGCAGTGGCTGAGTGGGTAGCTCACCAAATCCATCATAATATAGCCCAATACGTGCATTTTTTGATAGCCGCTGCTGTAATTTGCTCAAATGCAAGCTCGCTGCTTGCGCCATATTCCTACGCGCGCCATCACTTAACTGACGACGCTGGCGAGTGAAGTGCCGTCTGGGTGGATTACTTAGCGTAGGTTCTTGTGAGTTAAGCATTTTTGACTCAGTGGGCATGGTTTCAGAGTGCATAGGTATCTTATCCAATGATATATCAGATTGATGAGGGGCGCTTCTAGACATTCGTTTTTAGGCATTGACCAAAGTGATTTGTGAATATTCAATACGCCTTAGTCATGCTATCATAACGCCACTTTATATCGTATTCTCCTTTATGTGCAGCGGATGTTGCATTTTTTAGAGCAGTCATAAAACAACAAACCATCAAAGAGGGTAGTTATGTCGACACAGAATCAGGCAACTCGTACCGAAAAAGACACCATGGGTAACGTAGAAGTCCCAGCTGATGCCTATTGGGGCGCGCAAACACAGCGTAGCCGCGAAAACTTCAAAATCGGTGGCGAGACTTTGCCGCGTCCGATGATCGAAGCGATGGCACTGGTCAAAAAAGCCGCTGCGATTACCAATGCCAGCCTAGAGCGTATCGAAAGCGATAAGCGTGATCTTATCGTGCAAGCCGCTGACGAAATCATCAATGGTGGTCTGGTTGATCAGTTCCCATTGGTCGTATGGCAGACAGGTTCTGGCACGCAGTCAAACATGAACATGAACGAAGTGCTGGCCAACCGTGCTAACGAAATCGCGGGTTCTGAGCGTGGCAGCTACACGCCAATTCACCCAAATGACCATGTGAACCATGCACAGTCTACCAACGACAGCTTCCCAACGGCGATTCGTGTGGCAGCTGCGCGTCAGATCAACAGCTTACTTATCCCAGCGGTCAAAGCGCTACGTGATACCTTAGATAAAAAGTCCAAAGAGTTCGATAGCATCGTCAAAATCGGCCGTACGCACTTACAAGACGCCACGCCTTTGACCCTAGGCCAAGAGTTCAGCGGCTATGTAAGCCAACTTGACCACGCATTGACTCGTATCGACAACGCGCTACAAGGTCTATATGAGTTACCACTAGGCGGCACTGCAGTAGGTACTGGTCTAAACGCCCATCCTGACTATGCAGTAAAAGCAGCTGAGCAACTAGCGACTTTGACGGGCTTGCCATTTGTCACATCCCCAAATAAATTTGAAGCACTAGCGGCTCGTGATGCAGAAGTATTTGCATCAGGCGCACTAAAAACACTAGCCGCTAGCTTAAACAAAATAGCTAACGACGTACGCTGGCTCGCCTCAGGTCCTCGTTGTGGTTTGGGTGAGTTGACGATTCCTGAAAATGAGCCAGGCTCTTCTATCATGCCAGGCAAAGTAAACCCAACGCAGTCAGAAGCAATGACCATGGTTGTCGCTCAGGTCATGGGTAACGACACGACTATCAGCATGGCTGGCGCCTCAGGTAACTTTGAGCTAAACGTGTATAAGCCTGTGATCGCATTTAACTTATTGCAATCTATCAAGCTGCTTGGCGATGCGTGCAACAGCTTCAACGAAAACTGTGCCGTCGGTATCGAGCCAGTAAAAGACAAAATCGATGACTTCTTGCACAACTCACTGATGCTAGTGACGTCATTAAACCGTCATGTCGGTTATGAAAATGCAGCAAAAATCGCTAAGACGGCTTATAAAGAAAACAAAACGTTGAAGCAAGTGGCGGTTGAGCTGGAGCTATTAACTGAAGCGCAGTTCGATGAGTGGGTCATTCCTGCTGATATGGTACATCCTAAGTAAGTTATTAAAGACTTCTTAGCATAGAAAAAGACCTTGTCGTATGGCAAGGTCTTTTTTTATTAGGTTAAAATTCAACTAACTATTTGTGTTAATCCTTTTCTTTAAACACTTCAATTCCATTTGGAAATAACCATCTAGCTACAATATATATAATACCAATTACGTTAATGGTAGTAGTGGTAATAAAAGCTATTAAAACGTTATCTGATAGATTAAACTCGAAAAGATTAAAGTCTAGCCCCAACCATTCAATTTTTATATGTAAGTTGCCTATACCAGTTAGAAGTACGATAAAACCGATAAAAATTAACCAGAGATATGTTAGGCGATAAATATTTTTTGCATATTTCTGGCGGAGGGTATTAGTTTCTTTATAATCTCTAAGAGTTTCTTCTGAACGTCTATGTGCCAGCTCTTCTTCCTTAGTCTGTTGATAAGGTTTAGCCGGGTTTTCCCTATACCTTGACAAATAGCCATGAACATTTTTACTTGAAATGTTTGTAGCGTTTCTAAAAAATTCATCAGGTACATCGTTATTTCGTAAAGATTGCAATGTCTCATCTAAATCGTTTTCATCATTCATATTACTTACCAAAACGTTTAATTAGATTGTTGAGTAATAGCATTTATCAATGTTTTATAGTAGTCTGCAATCACATTATTATCTATCATGCCATAGTCATTATTTCTCCAAGTAATATCCCAAGGTGTACCAACTTGATGAGTTAAATCAGATAGCTTATAAGCCGACATATCACTATACTTTGACCAAACATAATTAATAATTTTTTCTTCATTTGAATCGATAGTATCCTCATAAGGACTGGTCGGAATTTTAGAGGTAACATTATTAGAGCCATAATTCATGAGGCTAGAATATAATTGTTTAATTAATGGCCCATATGTCCACGCATATGTCTCTTCATAGTATAAAGGTTTGTCGAGTAGAGCCAGACAAAAGCCATTTGCTATATACACTAATTTTTGTAGTTGCATATTGGATAGTGGTTTACCTTCTGTATGTGAACGCTCGATAAAAGCGTTAGCTATTACCTTAGCTGACGTAGTCATTATTTCACCTTATTAAGAAATACAGTTTTAAGTAGTTTATTATAAAACTAGCAAAATTATTTTATTGTTGTTGAGTGATAGATACTAACAAGTGGGACAGTAGCTTAGGAAACCTAATAGAGTAAAGTAGAAAAATACATTATAAATATAGGGAGCTGCTGCCATAAACATAATTTTTATCTTTGTTACTTATTGATTATATGATGTACTCAAGCAGTACTAAATGCAAGGTGTTAGTAGTAAATACTAAAACCTCCTTAAATTATAAACGACAACTGATGTCGCGTAGAAAAAAACTAGTACTTTATAACATTTAATAAGATTTTTCTTTTTAATTTAAAGAGATACAAATCTTAGTAACTAATGGTTCAACTGAATAAACTAAAAAAAGGCCGAGCAAACCGCTCAGCCTTCTCCACATCAAACATCAAATCTCAATTAAAACTTATATAGCAAACCAAGCGTCGTTGCCGCTTCAGTACGTGAGTCGACCATTGGGCTATCATATTGCTCATTGGGTACATAGCTCACGCTTTGATTGGCAAATCCTGCCCATTTATCATTAAAGTCGTAGTTGGCACTAACGCTGACATACGGATTCAAGCTCGAGTTAGATTTATAAGCGGCAACGCCTGTCTCCGCTGACTCTTCTTCACTGACGCCATAGTAGTATTCATTGTAGGCTGCGTCATGATACTCAAAGCCGATGCTTGGATAGACCGTTAGCTTGTTTCTCGTTATTTTGGCAAGGTAAGTTAAGCGACCAGTATTACCGCCACTTTCGTCCAACACATCGGTCGCAAACTGACCACGAAACGCACCGATAGGCGTGCGACGCTGGTAGCTTATACCTGCTTCTGCGGATAGTTTGCGCTCATCGAGACCTTGCAGGGCACCATTAGCGTCATCAGGATCAAACGAATTCCCTGCGAGCTGCGCGTAAGCAGAGAGCTGATTGACACCATCATTGATTAAGTACGCGCCCGCTTGAGCACCGCGCGCATAGATCCTATTATTGTCATAAAAAATGCCCGGTAGCACACGCACTTCAGTGCTGTCTTCGAGATCATAGGCGGATTTGACCGCCATGACATTGACCCCAACGCTCAATTCGGCGTCTTTGTCAGTCGGTAGGTTTTTATTAAGAAAAGGGATGGCACTAGACAGGCTAGACACACTGAGTAATGCCGTAGCGGTTAATGTGCTCAGCACGGCTCGCGTAGAAAAGTGAGGTTGCGCTGCAAGTTTTAACATAATTGGGTCTCGTAAGTGAGTATAAATAACGGGGTAGTAAGATCAGGTAAAAAACGAGCAAAAAGCGAATAAGTAGTCTAAATAATTCGGCTGTTATTGGTAGTTATTTAGCAATGATAGATAAATACACGCATTTACTCAATGGCTTTTAGCACTTGTAGGATTTGCTCATGAATATCTTGCCACCACCACAAAAAACCAATGACAATAACAAGCATGACTAGCCAAGGCAGTATTCGCCAGATTATGCTCACGTTAACAGGCTCTGGTGCAAATTTCTTGGGATCAATATAAGTGGGGTAGTTATTTATATAGCCACCACTTTGGTCGAAATCGGCAGTATCCGCGGTGTTGTTTAAGTCTACAGGGGTTTGGATATTATTATCAGCAAATATATTGGTAAGCGGCGGATTACCGCGCTGATTATCGTGTAAGCTCGTTTGATAGCTTGGCTGATGATTGCTTGCATAGCTCGCTTGGACCGCGTTTTGATAAGCTTGCTGAGCTTGCGCCATAGCTGCTTGCTGTGCCAGCTCTCGCTTACGATAAACGAGAGCAATAGGCAAGGCAATAAGCAAGCCAGTAATCGCGCCGCCGATATGACCGGCATTATCGATACCCGGTACGGCAAAGCCATAGACCAAGTTGATCGCCATGATGATGATCAAGCTCTTGAGATTGAGTACCATGCCATTGACCGATATTTTAAACAGGGCAGCGATCAGTAACGCCGCACCGATACCCATGATACCACCAGAAGCTCCCGCTGATAGGCCGGGCTGTCCTGTTCCATCCAAAATACTGTGCCATGTGACATAGTTATTGAGCAAGTTGCCACCGATGGCTGCTAGTAAAAACAATGCCAAAAACTTGGCTGAGCCAAACATCGGCTCGGCAATCTGGCCAAAGAAATACATGGCAAAGCCATTAAATAGTAGATGCATGAGACCAATGTGCAAAAACGCACTACTCACCAAGCGCCATGGGTCATCCATCATCGTTAAGGGTAAGGCGTTGGCACCCCATTTAACTAACGCTTCAGTTGACGGGTTATTGGCATCGACGCCCGTGACTAGCTGCATGACAAATAGCCCGATAAAGCTGGCTAATAGCAGGGTAGTGACGGGCGCTGTTTTTAATAATTGTTGAATGGTCATAAAGGCTAACTGTCATTAAAATGTTATAGAGACAGTATAAAGGGTATGAGCAAATTATGTTATGTATAGCCAGTTTTAAACGTCGATCGCTAGACATTAAGCCGCTCTAAAAACGACCCATTTTGAGGTTTTCATACGTGCCTTTTACCAAGATATTATCCGTGACAGTATTGATATCGGTATGACCACAGAATGCCATAGATATATCACACTCTTTATAGATGATTTCAAGCGCGCGGCGCACCCCGTCTTCACCATACGCTCCCAATCCGTAGAGAAAAGCGCGACCGATCATCGTGCCTTTTGCGCCCAATGCGATAGCCTTTAGTACATCTTGACCAGAGCGAATCCCGCTATCGAGCCATACCTCGATGTCGCTGTTTTCGGCATGGACTGCCTGTACGATGTCTGCGAGGGCAGAGATAGAAGATAACGCGCCATCCAATTGACGACCGCCATGGTTTGAGACGACTAGGGCATCCGCGCCACTGCGAGCCGCCATAATAGCATCTTCAGGCTCCATGATACCTTTTATGATAAGTTTACCGCCCCACATGTCTTTGATACGCGCCACATCGTCCCAGCTCAGACGCGGATCGAATTGCTCAGCGGTCCACGCAGAGAGTGATGACAGATCCTCAACATTTTGTGCATGACCGACGATATTACCAAACGTGTGACGTTTGGTGCCCAGCATATTCATACACCATTGCGGCTTGGTCATGAGGTTCATGATATTGGTTAATGTGGGTTTGGGCGGTGCGGATAGACCATTTTTGATGTCTTTGTGACGTTGTCCAAGCACTTGTAAGTCGGCGGTCAAGATAAGTGCTGAGCAATTGGCCTCTTTGGCACGGCGAATCAGATTGGCCATAAAGTCTTGATCGCGCATCACGTACAGCTGAAACCAAAACGGCTTACTAGTATGAGTGGCGACATCTTCGATAGAGCAAATGCTCATGGTTGAGAGTGAAAAGGGCACGCCGAATTTTTCAGCGGCGCGTGCGGCATGTATCTCACCATCTGCCCACATCATGCCGGTAAACCCCGTTGGGGCGATGGCTACAGGCATCTTGACTGGCTCACCGATCATACTCGTTGCCAGACTGCGGTTATCCATATCGACCAATACGCGCTGGCGCAGCTTGATACGGTCAAAGTCAGTCTCGTTATTACGATAGGTGGTCTCAGTCCACGAGCCTGAATCGACATAGTCATAGAACATACGCGGCACTTTACGCTCAGCGACACGGCGCAGATCTTCAATATCGGTCATTTTTTCTAGATTTATCATAGGATCCTCACTACAAATAATGTATAGACGGTTTGATGTTATGACGTAAGCAGTTGCTGCAAATCCATCACTGAAAACGGATAATTTAATCGCTGTGATGGAGTCAAAATCACAGGGATAGATGTGGCAAAATCCATCATAAGCGCCTCATCAAAGTCTGCAATATCGACATTTTGGTAAGTGATTGGTTGTACCGACTGAAACTGTGCAAGTATTTGCTCAGCGATATCACATAAATGACAGCCAGAGGTCCCTAGTAGCCACCATTGATTGCTATTTTCAGTAGTATTGAGGTTTGGGCTTGCGGCAATAACACGCGCTCGTAATACTTCTATACTATTATTATGCATGGTGAGATCTCTGAGCTTAAAGTATGCCAAAAAATGCTGATTATTAGGCTATTTTGATAAAAAGTAAAAAATAGTTGGTTTATTATTACATCATAAAGAATTGGTGTAAATAATGACAGCGATTGTGAGATTAGGTAAGATGACCTGCTACTGGTCATTACTAATGACTGCTTGTTAATAAAAGACAATGACAGCTATTTTAGGACTATTGGTTCATAGTTGCTGTTTTTAGTTATTAGCAGATGACCTATATTATCTTATTACTTTTTTAATCACTCGGATATCGCGCATGACAAGTTTTGGCAAGTTTATCAAACGTCTGTTATTGGCTATTATGTTATTGGTTGTCGCATTCCATATTTTGGTCACCGGACTACTACTAATCTGGAAAACGCAGCCGATTAACAACAGCATGTTTATGTTGACGCATCGCCTAACGGGTGGCACGGTCACGCAGACATGGGCTGAGTACGATGCCATCGCCAAGTCTGTCAAACAAGCAGCGATCGTGAGTGAAGATTCCACGTTTAGCCAGCACAATGGCTTCGATATCGACGGTATCAAAGCGGCACAAAAGAAAAATGAAGAAACGGGCAAAATGTCCGCTGGTGGTTCAACCATCACCCAACAGCTGGCAAAAAACCTGTTTTTGACCTCGCATCGCTCTTATGTACGTAAGGCAGAAGAAGCTGTCATTACTGTCATGATAGAAACACTGTGGGACAAGGAGCGTATCTTGACCGCTTATCTCAATGTGGCAGAATTTGGTAATGGTATCTATGGTATCGATGCCGCCGCGCACCATTATTTTGATAAATCTGCGGCCAATCTGAACCGAGACGAATCAGCGCTCCTCATTGGGATGCTTACCAATCCGAAGTATTACGAAGACAATCAAGGTGACAGAGGCTTGCGCAACAAGCAACGTATTATCAAAAAACGCATGAAAAACGCCGTATTACCGCAAGCGTCTTAATCTTTTAAAAGAAGCCTTAACAACAAGAATAACGGGAAAGAATAATATAGTTAAGTCTAAATAAAAACGATACAGGATAATAAATTCATTTGATTAAACGCTATTTTTCGCAGCCTCTGGAGACATAGTCACAGCAAGCAAGAAAAATAGCGTTTAATCTTATTGTATCGATTTTATATTGAACCGACTATAGTTAATAACCTTTAAGACGATAGTATAAAGACGACGGCGCATCGATAACGCAAAAGGAGTAGTAACGTGGTAGAGATAAATAATAATCAGAACAGCGGTGATATGAACGAGATTATCGACGTTAATAGTGTGAGTGAAGATGGCAACGAAAACGTTGATAAAAATATGAGCGTAAGCAGTAACTATAATGATCTGACCGACATCGACTGGCAACGCTCAGAAGACGGCAGCTATTCACCCAGCAGTTATATCAATCGAGATTTGTCTTTATTACAGTTTCATCTGCGTGTATTGGCGCAGGCAGCCAGTCCTCGTCACCCACTGCTTGAGCGCTTGTTTTTTCTCATTATTTTTTCATCGAATCTCGATGAATTCTTTGAGATTCGTGTTGCAGGTATCATGCAAAAGCTCAATATCGGTGACGTATCGACCAGTGCGCATGGTATGCGCCCAAGCGAGGTGTTAAACGAGATCTCTGCGATCACTCACGACGCTATCAATGAGCAATATCGCATTCTGAATGAAGATATTTTGCCCGCTCTTGCGCTCGAGGATATCCGCTACCTAAAACGTGATGAGCTCAATGCCGAGCAGTCTGCTTGGATGAAGCGTTATTTTACCGAGCAAGTCGTGCCAGTATTGACGCCGATAAGCATTGATCCTGCGCATCCATTCCCGCGATTGGTCAATAAAAGCCTGAACTTTATTGCCACATTAGAAGGCAAAGATGCTTTTGGTCGCGACATCAACTTGGCGATTGTACCAGCGCCGCGCAGTCTGCCGCGTGTGATTCGTCTGCCAGATGAGCTAACGGGTGGTAAAGAGCATCATGTGATGCTATCAGCCATCATTCATGAGCATATCGGTGAGCTGTTCCCTGGTATGAGTGTGACGGGTTGTCATCAGTTCAGGCTCACGCGTAATGCAGATTTAGATCTGGCGGATGATGTAGAAGATATCGCCAAAGCGCTAGAAGGCGAGCTTGAAAATCGCCGCTTCGGTGACAAAGTCCGTCTTGAGGTCACAACCGACTGTCCAGCGCACATCAGTGAGTATCTGCTCAACGAGTTTGAGTTGCATGACAATCAGCTGTATCGTGTCAATGGCCCTGTGAATCTGACGCGCTTATTGTTTGATTTTAATATTCCGGGACTGCGTTATCAGCCATTTACTTATGCCGTGCCAAAAGCCTTTCGCCGAGAGATGGATAAATCAGATAAATCATCCAGTATGTTTGCCGCTATGCGTAAAAGCGATGTGCTCGTGCATCATCCGTTTCATGCATTTTCACCCATTATTAATCTGCTTTGGCAGGCAGCTAGCGATCCCAAAGTGTTGGCGATCAAGCAGACATTATACCGCTCAGGTACCAATTCAGAGATCGTCAAAGCGCTTGCCGCTGCCGCTCGTAACGGCAAAGAAGTCACTGCCGTCATTGAGTTGCGTGCGCGTTTCGATGAAGCTTCCAATATTGCTGTCGCCAACTATTTACAAGAAGCAGGTGCGGTTGTGGTTTATGGCATCGTCGGCTACAAGACCCATGCCAAGCTCATGCTCATCGTGCGCCGTGAAGAAGATCGAATCCGCCGCTATGTCCACCTAGGCACAGGCAACTATCATGCGGCCAATGCCAAGGTCTATACAGATTATGGTTTATTCAGTGCCGATCCTGATATCTCAGAAGATGTGCATAAGATATTTCAAGAGCTCACTGGTATGGGCAAACCTGCCAATCTCAAAAAACTGCTACATGCCCCTTTTACGTTGCACGAAAAACTAATGAGCTTTATCGATGACGAAATTGCTCATGCTAAAGCAGGCAAGCGCGCTCATATTATCGTCAAAGCCAATGCCTTGACCGAGCGGCGCCTGATCGATAAGCTGTACGACGCCTCGCAGGCAGGTGTCAAGATTGAGCTGATCCTGCGCTCTATGTGTTGCTTGCGTCCGCAAGTAAAAGGACTGTCTGAAAACATCACTGTACGCTCTATTATTGGCCGATTTTTGGAGCATACTCGTATTTATTATTTCTATAATAATGGGGATGAGCGTTTGTATTGTGGCAGCGCAGACTGGATGGATCGTAACCTGTTCCACCGCGTTGAGGTGGCCTTTCCAATCGAAAATAAGAAGCTTTTTAAGCAGATATATCAAGATGGTTTGATCAATTACTTACAAGACAACACGCAAGCGTGGACACTGGATGGCACAGGCGTTTGGCAGCAGCTTCAGCCAGCAGCAGGGGAGGTGCCACACGTTGCTCAAGAGCACTTATTGAAAGTGATTAATGGTGTTGAAGAGTCCAGCTAACTGATTGAGTGCTATCTTCATCATTTGACCAAGCACTATTTAGTCAAACACTATTTAACCAAGTATTGGTACATACCAGTGCTTGGTTTTTCTGGTTAATGCGCTGTAAAAGTTACAAACTGTGTTGTAACCTCACATTTATTCACATATTGATACGGCAGTACACTGGTGAATCTCACAGTATCCTACCTATAATTAACATCAGTTCTGGTGCAGTTTATTATTTTTATCAAAAACCTCATCACTCATCTATCTAAAAGTAACTGAACAAAAGCAACTGACTAAAAGTGGCTGAGTACATAATGATACCGCACCGGAGAAACTCTAAATTAAGTCAACAATAAAAATAAGGAATAAATCATGAGTACGACGAACAATGATACCTCAGACATCAAAAAAGCAGCAGAGCAAGCAAACGGTCAAGAGATTGAGAAAAATCTAGAAGACAACAAAAAAGTCGATGCGCCTGAATCACTAAGCGAAGAAGAGCAAACAGCGTTCATTGAGGATGACCTACGCACTGACAAATAAGAGTGTGTTTGCAGCATACGTCCAAAGCACTAATCAGATAACGATAATAAATAATGCGAGGGAGACGCCATGACCATGCCAGAAAAAAACAATACTGAAGAAAAATTCCTTGTAGAGGATCCCGCCGTTACGACGCAAGAAAATCCTCAAGGCAGCTACGAAGGCCGAAAGTACCAGCCAAATATAGATGGGCCGGAACAAGCCTCACAGGAGACAGACGAGGTCTATGTCGACCCGCGCAAAGAAGAAAATCTGCCTGCGGGTGGCAAAAACGTATCGGACCTAAATGCTTATGATCTGAGTCGAGACGACTAACAAATGATAAGCACAATATGTTATCGATACGAACAATAATTATAATAAGGACAAAACAATGGAAACCAGAGATCCTGCTTTAAGTAAAACTCGAATCGCAGAAACGGACACGCATGAAACTTTAGACAGTGCTCAAACGGTGAAAAACCATGAGAAGCTCGAAGAAAACGTCAATGAAAATAAAGGTACCGACACTTTTGAAGAGGGTGTAGTGGAGTCTGAGCACGTCAATGATGGTGACAACCCAGCGCGCCAGCCAGATCGCCGTGATCAACCAGGTAATGGTTTTGATGATAATATCAATGAAAGCACCGTTGCAAGCGAAGGGCCTGATAGCCAAAAAATTAACAACACGAATCGCTATGCTAATGTTGATAATGCTCAGACTCGCACCTTAAATCCTGATGATAAAGACTAGACCGACAATAGAAAGCTGAGCAAAAGACTATGATATTTGTGTAATTATCGACTGATATCTATATTATTTAGATAACAGTTAAAGGCGCTTACAATATTGGATGAATAGTTATAATAGGGAGTAAGACAAATATGCCAAACGACAAGCCCGTCACTGACGAGTATAGTCTAAAAGATGCAGATGACAACAACGGTATCGTACCAGACGACGCTCTACAAAAAGTAAATCCAGCGGCAGCAGACAAAGCAGCAGGCGATCATGATCCGCATAATGTGGCCAAAAGTGACAAGCAGTACGACAGCTCATTGATGGAAGATGATAAGTAATACTATTTATATACCAGTATCTCTGATCCATAAAAGTATCGTTGATCGTCAGAAAATAATCAGCATAAATAAAGAGGCATTACCGTTGTTCAAATATAACCCGAATAACGGTAATGCCTTTTTTGTGTCTATAACCTATAGATTTCAAAGTACAAACGAATGATGCCTGTCTATTAAGCAGGCGTACCACTATGGAAGCGTAGCTCCGCGTCTGGACTGTCTATTAATTCTGCTTCTACTTCTTTAAAAAATGCAACGCGCTCATCGATATTATCATCTGATAATGACTGGGCAAGCGCAAGGTAATCCTCAAAATGGCGGCTCTCTGACTTTAGTAGATAGCGATAGTATTTTGCTAAACGCGCATCATCAATGACTTCCGCCAACGCTGCAAAGCGTTCACAAGAGCGCGCTTCAATGAACGCCCCAATGATCAGTACATCGACCATCGCTGCTGGCTCATAAGTACGTTTATGTTTCAGCATGCCCTTGGCATAGCGACCTGCACTCAAATACTTCCAGTCCTGGCCGCGTTCGTTCATGATGCCAAGCACCTGCTCGTAATGCAGCATCTCTTCACGTATGAGCTGTGCCAATTTACGTTGCAAATCATAAGAGAACTCATATCGAAATATCAAATTCATCGCAGTGCCAGCGGCTTTTTTTTCGCAATTGGCATGATCCTGAATGATAAGTGGTAGGTTATCTATAGCCGCATCTACCCACGCCTGCGTCGTGCGCGCACCCAAAAAATTATAAATAGGGGATAGGTCTACCTTTATAGGAGTACGCAGATGCGTAATATCGACGCTGTCTTCCCCTACGTCCATACTGCTTTCGTCAACGACATTTACTGGTGAAAAGGGCGCTTCTTTTTCGAGGTTATCCTTATGAATATCGTAGTGATCAGTACCATGCGCTGATGATTGTAAGGACGAGAGGTCGGGCTGGTTTATAGTCATAATCTAAAAGGGCTTTTTTATAAATGAGAGTTTAAAGCAGCTAATTTATAGATGCTTTCAAAATAATGGGCTACAGTTACTACGGCTAAGTAAGTTGTCTAGATCATGGACAGTATTTAAGTATAGTAGAACCTCAATAAAATTGAT
>NZ_DDNS01000048.1:49897-66486 GCF_002341255.1 Psychrobacter sp. UBA2514 | reverse complement strand
GCTACTTTTCTTGCTTGCTGTGACTGCGTCTCCAGAGGCTGCGAAAAATAGCGTTTAATCTTGCTATACCATTTTTATAATGGTTTCACTATATAACTATAAATGGTAATGATTACTTACAGTTTAGTCTCAACTGAGCATTCATTAATTTCTAGATAGTATTCATGATCTGTGAGGCTTACGTCTTATACGATATCATTATTATACAACCCCAATATTTATTTTCTAAATGGCGTTTGCTTGTTTATTTTATTATTTGATAGTAGGATGAGATTTTGCTCTTTAGTCACAGTGTCTTGCTATCAATAGCACTTAGTAGAGAATCGCAAGCATTATACCAATGACAATTCTTGTATCAAAACAGAAGATTTATACAGTCTATTTTAGGGCTGATGAAAAACTCTTTAATGAATAATTATTTATCAGCATTAAATACCATAGGTTGTCGTAGGTAGCAATGATATCTTTCATTGTATAAATAATTGTTGATAAAAATAACGTGTCTTAAATAGTCGCTGTAGCAATTTAGTATTACCAATACTCACCAATAGATAAGGATAACGACATGGGCCAGTCTTCTAACGCCAATCGCATTCAAAAAGGCATTCTTGCCATCGACCAACAGTTGTATGACTTTATTGAAAACGAAGTGCTGCCAAAAGTTGGTGTTGATTCAGACAGTTATTGGTCAGGTTTTGAGAAGGTTATCAAGGAATTTACGCCACGTAATAAAGCGTTGCTAGAAACTCGAGACAAGATTCAAGCACAGATTGATGAGTGGCACCTACAACACCCTGCAAAAGATGGCGAAATCGATTATCCAGCTTATAAAGCGTTTTTGAAGGAAATTGGATATCTGTTGCCAGAAGGTGATGACTTTACGGTCAGTACAGAAAATGTCGATGACGAAATCGCGCATATCGCAGGGCCGCAGCTGGTCGTACCAGTACGTAACGCTCGTTATGCATTAAATGCGACCAACGCACGTTGGGGCAGCCTATATGATGCGTTGTATGGCACCGATGTTATCAGTAGTGACAATGGTCAAGAAGCGAGTGGTAGCTATAATCCTACTCGCGGTGCTGCTGTTGTCGCTTATGCCAAAGCATTTTTAGATGAGCACTTCACACTAGCATCAGGCTCTTACAATGATGTGACCAGTTTTAAAGTAGTCGATGGCAAGCTTGAAGTCGTACAGGGTGATAGCAGTACCGAGCTAAAAGATACGGCTAAGTTTGTCGGTTATGTCGGCGAGGCAGATAGCCCCTCTGGTATTTTGCTCAAAAACAATGGCTTGCATGCTGAGATTCAAATAGATGCCAATCATCCAGTTGGCAAAGATGACCCAGCAAATATCAAAGATGTCTTGCTTGAGTCAGCCATGACTGCGATTCAAGATTGTGAAGATTCGGTCGCTGCTGTAGATGCAGAAGAAAAAGTGGAAGTCTATCGCAATTGGCTTGGCTTGATGAACGGCGATCTACAAGAGACCTTTGAAAAAGGTGGCAAAACCCGTACTCGCAAACAAAACCCAGATCGTGAATATAATACACCTGATGGCGGTAAGCTGATTTTGCCAGGTCGTTCGCTACTCTTGATTCGTAACGTGGGTCATCTCATGCAGAACCCCGCAATTTTGGTTGATTTAGGCAATGGCCAAGAGCAAATATTTGAAGGCTTAATGGATGGTTTAATCACACCATTATTATCACTCAATGATATCAAAGGCAAAAACGAGCTATCAAACTCACGCCAAGGCTCTATGTATATTGTGAAGCCAAAAATGCATGGCCCTGAAGAAGTTAAAATGGCCAATGATTTGTTCAACGCATCAGAGGACTTATTGGGTCTAGAGCGTAATACGCTCAAAATCGGTATCATGGACGAAGAGCGCCGTACCACAGTCAATCTGAAAGAAGCGATTCGCCAAGCAAAAGAGCGTGTTATCTTTATTAATACAGGTTTCTTAGATCGTACGGGTGATGAGATGCATACCAGTATGAATGCCGGTCCGTTCGTGCCAAAAGGCGACATGAAGTCGCAAGCATGGCTACCTGCGTATGAGCAGTGGAACGTTGATATCGGTCTAGAGACTGGTCTGCAAGGTCATGCTCAAATTGGTAAAGGTATGTGGGCAAAACCTGATGAGATGAAAGAGATGATGGACACCAAAGCGGCTCATCCGAAATCTGGTGCCAGTACGGCTTGGGTACCCTCACCAACGGGCGCTACCTTGCACAGCATACACTATCATCAAGTTAGCGTGGCCGATGTACAAGATACGCTTAAATCACGTGAGCGTGCGAGCTTAGATGATATTTTGACCATTCCATTGGCAAAAAATACCAATTGGACAGAAGAAGAGAAGCAGCAAGAGCTTGAAAATAATGCTCAAGGTATCTTAGGGTATGTGGTACGTTGGGTAAACCAAGGCGTAGGCTGTTCCAAAGTACCTGATATCAATGATGTTGGCTTGATGGAAGATCGTGCTACCTTACGTATCTCTAGCCAGCATATTGCCAATTGGTTACATCATGATGTGGTAAGCGAGCAGCAAGTGATGGACACAATGAAACGTATGGCAAAAGTCGTCGATGAGCAAAATGCAGGCGATAGTGATTACCAGCCAATGGCAGATAACTTTGATAACTCTTATGCATTTAAAGCAGCCTGTGATTTGGTCTTTAAAGGACGCGCGCAACCTAGCGGCTATACTGAACCATTGTTGCATCAAGCGCGCCTTGATCTAAAAGCCAATGCTTAGAGAGGCCGGCTTAGCAATGGGTATTTTAGCGTATGCTGAAGTCTAAGGTGTAGTATCTAATCTTGCTCGTTTGTAACGCTAAATATGTCATAAATACGTTGGTCGATTCTTCATAAGCGCTATTTATTTATCAATGGATAGCGCTATTTCTTGGGCAATTATTTTGTTTTTATTAAAATATTTTAATACTATAAGTAATGATATTAATCAATAAAAGCGCTATCTGCTTGAGTAGATAGTGCTTTTTTTTGTAGCTATTTGGATTTTATAGGTGACTTGTCATTTGATACTGGGGGTATCGAAAAAGCGAAAAAATATGTTGCAAATTATGTCAAAGTTGTTATGCTTGTACTCGAAGTATGAGTTTGGTAACGGATGTTACGCAGTAGGACGCATAAGACTTAAGTTTACATGGCAGTTACGTTTTTAATCCCAGTTATGTGAGTCATGGTTTTTTATCTTAACTGTAATAGAAATTCGCCATACTTGTTTCTGACTAAACTTGGTAGCCAGTTACACATTATATCTTTGAGGATTTGTGACGATACCATTATGGGCGCCAGCTAATAATGGCTTGCTCATTACTACAATTGTAAAGTGGAGATACCCCATGAAAAAACTACTTTTAGCTACAGCAATCGCAGCCCTATCTGTATCTGCCGCACAGGCAGCACCTACCGTTTATGGTAAAGTATTCGTTACTACTGATTACGTTAATGCTGAAATTGATGGTCAGAATATGGATAATAATAACAGAATTAATGAAGACAACGGTTCATTACAAGTTAATTCTAATATTTCACGTTTAGGCTTCAGAGGCTCTGAAGCGATAACGGCCAACACTGACGTAATTTACCAATTAGAGTACGGCGTTAAAGTTGATGATAGTGGTAGCGATAACATTGGCTTCAAAAGCCGTGACACTTATCTTGGTCTAGTAAACAAAGACTTCGGTCAGTTCCGTTTTGGTCGTAA
Organism: Psychrobacter sp. UBA2514; assembly: GCF_002341255.1. Classification (NCBI taxonomy): domain Bacteria; kingdom Pseudomonadati; phylum Pseudomonadota; class Gammaproteobacteria; order Moraxellales; family Moraxellaceae; genus Psychrobacter; species Psychrobacter sp. UBA2514. Next base: position 62,747 of record NZ_DDNS01000048.1, on the reverse strand, counting down.
CTACACAGTCATTGACTATATCAATAACGTATCAGTTAATGAAGGTTATTGGGATAATCTTGGCTCTAGTACTCTGAACAACAACGACAGCTTTGCTAATATTTTGACCCCGACCGTTGGTAACCGTATCAACAACTCTATCATCTGGTTTGCTCCTAAATACAACGATCTACCATTAGCGCTTGCGCTGATGTATGGTGCTGATGAAGACTTTATATCTGAGAGTGGTCGTGACGCAGGCTATGGTGCCTCATTGATGTTTGATCCAGGTACAGGCATTACCGCTGGTATTGCTTATGAGCAAGACATGAGTGTTAGTGGTGATATTATCCGTGGCAGTGCTAGCGTCGATTTAGGTAAATATATCGCAGCTCCTGTAAAGTTAGGCGTTCTATATCAAGAAGCTGACTATGCCGGTACTACTACTGCAACAGAGGACGGTTTAGTGGTGAGTGCTGAAATGGGTCTTTCGAATTTTGCCCGTCCAGCCTCTGTTTATATTCAGTATGACAAAACCGACAATATCAGTGGTCTTGAGAATAATGACTCAAATCAAGTCGTTGTAGGTGGCAAATATGCGTTTAAAAATAATATGATCGCTCATGCCTATGCTGGTCTAAATTCAGCGGAATTAAACAATGGTCGTTTTGGTTCGAGAGACGAAGACGGCAATGTTAATGAAATCGACTTACGTGGTGATATTGATGTACTCGCTATCGGTGGCGGTCTAGAATACTTATTCTAGTCTAACCATTAGAATCTAAATAAAAAACTCATCCTTCGGGGTGGGTTTTTTTGTTTTGTAATCAATACTGTGTCTTGAACAACAGCGTGTCTTAAATAACAGAATCCGTAAAATTAATAATAACATTTGTGTAAATTTTGGTTTTTTCACCTTACTGTAATATTTGGTTGGTAAAGTTGTGTCTAAGTAATGCTTCTAGCTCATATATATAAATGTTCTATAGGGTAGTCACCCTGCCATTATATATCTAATGATCTTAGACCATTTATCACTCAAATCGTAAAGTGGAGATATCCTTTGAAAAAATTACTTTTAGCCACAGCCGTCGCTGCACTTTCAGTTTCTGCTGCCCATGCTGCGCCAACTGTATATGGTAAAGCATTTTTAACCTTAGATTATGTTAGTACAGACTACGATGCAGCTAACAAGACAGATGAAGATACATTTAAACTTAACTCTAATCAATCACGTATTGGTTTTAAAGGTGAAGATGATCTTACTGATACCACTAAATTAGTCTATCAATTGGAATATGGTATTGATGTTGATGACGATAGCCAACAGTTTAGATCACGTAATACTTATGTAGGCTTAGCCCACAACACTTTAGGTACTGTACTAGCGGGACGCCATGATACCCCATTGAAACTTGCACAAAACAAAGTTGACGTGTTTAATGATAGCTTATTTGATATTAAAAATGCGGGTGTTTCAGGTGAATACCGTGCTAACAATATGGTGGCCTATCAATCACCTGTTATTGTCGGTATGCCAGTGAGTTTTATGGCAGCTACCGCATTATCAGAAACTGATGCCGACGGTGATATTCTCGTTTCCGCAGCATCTGATACGAAGCCTGCAGTCTATCGTGATAGAAAAGTAAAAGATAACGGTTATTCTGCTTTATTAGCCTATGACAAAAATGGTGTTTATCTAGCCGGTGCTTATGACAAAGACATGGGTGCTAACAATGTAAATACTGGCGTGATTGATAATACGTGGCGTTTGGTTGCTGGTTTAGATATGGGCAAAATGAATATGGTTTCGGGCTTAACTTTAGGTGCTCTATACCAACAAAGCCAATACTACGATAATTATAGCATCGTTAACAACAACCGCGTTAACAAAGCCAGTGAAGATGAAAAATCTTGGCTAATTAGTGGTAAATATAAAGTTGGTGCAACACCTTGGGCAGTTAAAGCACAGTATGTTAATACCACTGACGAAAAAGGCGTAAAAGATGCTGATGTAAATGAAATCGCAGTTGGTGGAGAATATGCATTCAATAAAGCGACCACGGGTCATATTTATGCAGGGCAAATCAGCCGTGACAATAACAAAGATGACTTGATTGTAGGTACGGGTATTGAATACAAATTCTAATCTAAACATTAGAAAACGTATTATAAAAAACTCATCCTTCGGGGTGAGTTTTTTTGTTGTGACCTTTTTAAAGCCGCAGTGGGTTATAATAGCTACGTATTTACGATGATTACGCACTTATGACAATTAAGCGTTAAAAACTGAGTGTTTTAAAGAGTTTGCGCTTTTGCCCTATATTTTGTAGCGTATTTTTAGTAAAATCCTTCTTTACCAATTACCGACAGAGTACTATGACCAAGTTTATATTTGTGACCGGTGGGGTAGTGTCCTCACTAGGAAAAGGTATTACCGCAGCCTCTCTTGCCGCAGTCCTTGAAGCACGTGGCGTGAGCGTGACGATGACCAAAATGGATCCGTATATCAACGTCGATCCAGGTACGATGAGTCCGTTCCAGCATGGCGAAGTGTTCGTCACCGAAGATGGCGCTGAGACCGATTTGGACTTGGGCTATTATGAGCGCTTCTTACGCCACTCTAAGATGAGTAAGAGCAACAACTTCACCAGTGGTCGTATCTATCAAAACGTGCTAAACAAAGAGCGCCGCGGTGAATATTTGGGTGGTACGGTACAGGTCATCCCGCACATCACTGATGAAATCAAAAGTAAGATTCTTGCCAGTGGCGAAGGCTATGATATCGCCATCATCGAGATTGGCGGTACAGTCGGTGACATCGAGTCGCTGCCATTTATGGAAGCGGTACGTCAGATGCAAGTAGAGCTTGGTCGCAATCGCGCTATGCTCATGCATCTAACGCTAGTGCCTTATATCGCTAGTGCCGGCGAAACCAAAACCAAGCCGACCCAGCATTCAGTCAAAGAGCTACGCTCTATCGGTCTGCAGCCAGATATTCTCATCTGCCGCTCTGAGCACCATATCTCGCAAGACAACCGCCGCAAGATTGCGCTGTTTACCAATGTCGAAGAGCGCGCAGTCATCATGTGTGAAGATGCCCAAAGTATCTATCAAATCCCGCGCACCCTACATGAGCAAGATCTTGACGATCTAATCTGTGAGCGTTTTGGTCTTGACGTCCCTGAAGCGGATTTGAGCGATTGGGACAAAGTGGTCGAAGCCCAGCTCAACCCTCAAGCGGTAGTGACGGTGGCGATGGTCGGCAAATATGTCGAGTTACCAGACGCTTATAAGTCGATCAACGAAGCGTTGCTACATGCCGGTATCGTGCATCAGTCAGATGTCAAAATTGACTATATCGATGCTGAGCTACTAGAGACGGACGATGAGCTGTATGCGCGTCTAAACGATGCCGATGCGATTTTGGTCCCAGGTGGTTTTGGTGAGCGCGGTACCACTGGTAAAATGAGAGCCATCACTTACGCCCGCGAAAACAAAGTGCCGTATTTGGGTATCTGTCTGGGTATGCAGTTGGCGGTGATTGAATACGCCCGTAATGTGCTGCATATCGATGCCAACTCTTCTGAGTTTCATCGTACTACCGCTGAGCCTATCATCGGTCTGATCACTGAATGGCTAGATGAGCGCGGCGAGCTACAGATTCGTAGCGATGATTCAGATCTCGGCGGTACCATGCGCCTAGGCGCGCAGCAAGCAGAGCTGGTTTCTGGTAGCAAGCTTGCTCAGATTTATGGCACCAAAAACATCACTGAGCGTCATCGCCATCGTTATGAGATGAATAACCGTTATATTGAGCCACTAGAGCAAGCCGGTATGAGTATCTCGGGTTATTCTGCCAAACAGCATTTGGTAGAGTCGGTTGAGATTGCAGATCATCCATGGTTTATCGCCGTACAGTTCCATCCTGAGTTTACCAGCTCGCCACGCGGTGGTCATCCGCTGTTTAATAGCTTTGTCAAAGCGGCAAAAAACCATGGCGAAACGAAGTAGCCGTTAGCGTAGTAGGAAGTAACCGCTGCTTAGTAGAGAGAGTTGCTACTATTAAAAAAGCTATGAGTGACCCGGTAATAATTGTGCTCGCATCAATCATAAATGCTATGCGATAACAGCATTACTATAAAAAGACTGATCTTCGGATTGGTCTTTTTTTCGGCTTAATATTGAGCAACGAGACATATTATTTGGTAGTTATTGATATTAAGAGTCGGTAATTACGCTTGCATACTTTTTTTCGTCAAGCTATCGGTTACAATACGGTATCGACCTATTTATAACAAGATAAGAGGTAACGGCTGAATGGAAAACTTATTGAACGCGCAATCACATATCGCGCTTAACACGCCTAATAACGAGACGATCAATATTGGCAATGACCAACCTTTTGTGTTGTTTGGCGGCATGAATGTCTTAGAATCGAAAGAGATGGCGTTTGAGATTGCAGAGCAGTATGTCGAGATATGTCAGTGTTTGGGCATCGGCTATGTGTTTAAAGCCAGCTTTGATAAAGCCAATCGCTCTAGTTTGCATTCTTACCGAGGCCCAGGCTTAGAAAAAGGCATCGACTGGCTGGGGCAAATCAAAGAAAAGTTTCAAGTACCGATTATCACCGATGTACACGAGCCGTATCAAGCCGCACCGGTCGCAGAGGTCGCCGATATCATTCAGCTGCCTGCGTTTTTGTCGCGTCAGACTGACTTGGTGCATGCGATGGCAAAGACAGATGCCATCATCAATATCAAAAAAGCGCAGTTTTTAGCGCCGCATGAAATGCGTCATATCATCAATAAATGCTTGGAAGGCGGCAATGATAAGCTCATACTTTGTGAGCGCGGCAGTGCCTTTGGTTATAACAATTTGGTCGTGGATATGCTCGGGTTTGATACCATGAAACAAATGAACGTACCGGTGTTTTTTGATGTGACCCACAGTTTGCAGCAGCCAGGCGCGCGTAGTGATAGTGCTGGTGGTCGCCGCGAGCAAATCACCACGCTGGCGCGGGCTGGTATGGCGACAGGGCTTGCAGGGCTGTTTTTAGAAGCGCATCCAAACCCAGAGGTGGCAAAATGCGATGGCCCCTGTGCGCTCAGAACCAGCCAGTTGGCGCCGTTTTTGCGTCAGCTAAAGCAGATTGATGATTTGGTCAAAGGTTTTGAGACATTAGATACTCATTGATATTATAAATGATAAGAGGGTGATGCAATGGCGATTCAAACCGCACAAGTCAGTATAGAAAATATCGACGATGAAGATGGTCTAGATAGTGTAATGACCGCTCTTAAGAATATCTCAGGCGTGACTGCTATCGATCTAGATCCTGTGCATGATGTTGCAACGGTCAGTTATGATGATACGGATACGAGTATTCATGCTTTGACGGCGGCGATTAGTATGGTTGATTATGTGACTCAGCCATTTCCTATCGATGCGCCGCAAAATCCGCATCATAGAGACTAAGATATATGGACGATCTGAATGCTACATAAGCAATGAGTAGCGTTCAGGTTTTTATTAAGAAGTTCCTGTCTTGTTAATAGCATCTCGTTAATAAAGTAACAACCAAAGTGTCTTGCTGTCGCTGATGATAGGGCTTATGCTTGTTTAGTGGTACTTTGATAGGTTTTGAGAAGTAAATATTGAAGAACAGCTATCAAGGCTACTTTTCACTAATAAAAATAAGGAGCTAACCATGGCAAGCCAAACACGTATTATTCAAATTGATGGCATGACTTGCAGCGGCTGTGTGGCAAGTGTACATACTGCTACTGCCGACATCGACGGTTTAGATACGATCACCGTTGATCTAGCTGACAATCTAGCGACGGTCACCTTTGATGATAGCAAAACCAGTGCAGAAGCGATTGCTTCGGCCATTGATGAGGCTGGATTTGAGGCGACTGTCGCTAATTCATAAATGTCGTCATCTATCTACAAAACCAGCTACCATGTTATTACTGGCATGTTAGCTGGTTTTTTAATGGTTAAAAATTCTGACTATAGATTACGTCCATGGCTGTCCTAGTTTGCTGCTATTTACTAAATGATTGAGGCTTACTTGAATAGATGATGGTTGTGACCATCTAATAGGTGCTACCTGAATATATTGCAATATGTCTGTCTATAATAACTGGGTAGCCTAAACAGCGTATTCATACTGATTGTTATCGTGTTTTACTTGTTTCATTTGATTTTTTTGTCAATCCACTGATATTTTATTATGGCTTCTATGAGTATATAGACGCTATAAAGAGTTATTTTTATGAATGATACTACCCGTACCACTAGTGATGGATCCTACGATGTCGAGACTGACATTCAATCAAATACGCCACTTGCACCGCAACGTGCGCATCTGCAATTGGCGATTGATGGCATGACGTGTCAGGCCTGTGCTTCACGAATCGAAAAGGTGCTGAATAAAAAGCCTTCGGTGTATGAAGTGAGTGTGAATTTTGCTGGTGAGACGGCAAATGTAGATTATGATCCGACGCAAACGACGCCAGAACAGGTCACAGAATGGGTAAACAAGACGGGTTTTGTTGCCAATCTACAGGCCAGCGACAGTTTATTTGCAAAAACAGATGAAGACACAGCCACCCAATATCCATGGCGATTGATTGGTTTATGGTTGTGTTTGGTGCCATTTTTGGTGGGTATGGCAGGCATGTTGGTGGGTGCTGGGATGGCGTGGATGCCGCCCATTTGGATTCAGTTTATTTTAGCGACGATTGTACAGTTTGGCTTTGCGTTACCATTCTATAAGAGCGCATGGGCATCCATCAAAGGCGGTCTTGCCAATATGGATGTACTGGTGGTGATTGGTACCGTGACGATATGGGCATATTCGGCTTATCTGTGGCTTACTCATGGCGATGGCACTTTGGGGAGCCTCTTGCAAAGTGGACACATGGGCGGACACGGTGCTAGTAATAGCCCAGCCGTATATTTTGAAGCAGGGGTGATGGTCATTGCGTTTGTGCGGACTGGTAAATACTTAGAGGAACGTACCAAGAAGCATAGCCTCAACAGCATTGATTTATTATTGTCATTAACGCCTGATGAAGTCGAGCAGCAGCAGCCAAATGGTGATTTTCACTCTATTGCACTGTCTGATGTACAAGTAGGTGACATCCTACGTGCCAAGCAAGGTAGCCGTATCGCGACCGATGGCATCGTCACAGATGGTAGCGGCTGGTGCGTGGAGAGTCACTTAACAGGTGAGTCAATTGCCCTTAAAAAAGAAGTGGGCGATGGATTACTGGCAGGTGCTTTGGTGGAGAATGGTAGTTTGCTCTATCGCGTCAGTGCCAAGGGTAGTGACACCAAGCTGGGCGATATGGTACAAGCATTGAGTGATGCGCAAGGCTCAAAAGCTAACTTGGCAAGATTGGCGGATAGAGTGACTGCTGTGTTTGTGCCAATCGTGGTCACTATTGCGTTGGTTACTTTTGGCCTAACATGGTGGCTGACTGGTATGGTCGATACTGCCTTGATGCACGCCGTATCAGTATTGGTCATTGCATGCCCTTGTGCCCTTGGTTTGGCCACACCAGCAGCTATCATGGCGGGTATGGGGGTTGCGGCGCGTCATGGCGTGTGGTTCAAAGACGCGCAAAGTCTCGAGGCGGCAGGGAATATTGACACGGTGGTGCTCGATAAGACAGGCACGCTGACCATTGGCAGACCCACTATCGTCGATCATGTCATGATGGATAAGTCGATCGCTGTTAATGATGTCTTGCAGATCGCCGCCAGTGTCGAAGCACATGCCAGTCATCCATTGGCAACTGCTTTGACCAACGCGGCTAAAGAGCGTCAGCTGTCTTTGTTCGATGTGACTGATATCAGTGTGATAAAAGGATCTGGTATACAGGCAAACATCGAAGGACTTGGACGAGTAAACGTCGGGACGGCTGAATTTGCTAATATGACGTTACCTAAGCTGATGCCAAAAGTATGGCAAATTGCCAGTACCGTTGCCATTAGTATCAATGATGAGCCACTAGGCGCATTTGCCTTAGCAGATGACTTGAAAGCGGATACCCCGCAAGCAATCACTGCGCTACAAAATGCGGGTATTAATGTGATCTTGATGAGTGGTGATAAGCAGTCGGTCGTCGATCATGTGGCAGGGCAGCTGGGTATTGAAAAAGCTTACGGCAAAATGAGTCCACGCGATAAGGCCAGTCAAATTGCACGGCTGCAAACTGCTGGTCATAAGGTGGCGATGGCAGGAGACGGGGTCAATGATGCGCCAGCGATGGCCACTGCCGATGCCAGCTTTGCAATGTTTGAGGGAACAGATGTCGCGCAGCACAGCGCTTCTGCCCGTCTAATGGGCGAGTCGCTCATGCATATTGATGCGGCGCAGAAGATTGCCCAAGCAACGCTACGCAATATTAAACAAAATCTGTTTTTTGCTTTCATTTATAACTGCCTTGGTATCCCGCTTGCCGCTTTGGGCTTCTTAAATCCGATGATTGCAGCAGCAGCGATGGCACTCAGCTCCATCTCAGTTTTGATGAATGCATTACGCTTGACACGATTTAAGACAGAGGTTGCGCTTGAGAATACGGTATCTGACCCGCACACCAATGAAACGCGTTTAGCGAAATAATAATTGCTGTATTAGCACTGATATTTCATCAACGTAGACCAAACGAGTATTTGAGATATACCTATCTATGATGATATTTATGACCGCAAGTCAGTGTAAGATAAGGGAAGTTTGGTAAAATATATGCTATGATGCCAAGCACGATAGCCAACCGTTAATCTGTTCAATAAGCCTTCCTTCATATGCAAATACAGCCATATGGCAGAAAGGCTTGAAGGGATTCTAGGTATATTGGCTATATGATATTTTTCTTTATCTTTTTTGTATGCTAGCTGCCGTTATTTATCTCACAAACTTGGCATGACCAAAGGAATTAACAGACATTATGTACGCTGAAGAAACCAACAACGTCACCGCAATTAAAGACATTCGCGCTCGTGAAATTTTAGACTCGCGCGGCAACCCAACTATCGAAGCTGATGTGATCTTAGCTGATGGCACTGTCGGCCGTGCTGCGGCGCCAAGTGGCGCATCCACAGGCTCACGTGAAGCGCTTGAGTTACGTGATGGCGACAAATCTCGCTATATGGGTAAAGGCGTTAAAAAAGCCGTTTCCAACGTCAACAGTCAGATTCGCAGTGCTTTGATTGATAAAGATGTGACTGAACAGCAGGGTATTGATGATGCCATGATTGCGCTAGACGGCACAGAAAACAAAGAGAGCCTTGGTGCGAATGCCATGCTAGCGGTGTCACTTGCGACGGCCAAAGCGGCTGCCAAGTCACAGAATCTGCCATTGCATCAGTATATTGCTAACTTGCGTAATCAGACGTCATTGACCATGCCTGTGCCAATGATGAACATCCTAAATGGTGGCGAGCACGCGGACAATACCGTTGATATTCAAGAGTTTATGATTGAGCCAGTTGGCTTTACCAGCTTTTCAGAAGCGCTGCGTGCTGGTACAGAGATTTTCCACAGCTTAAAGTCTGTATTGAAATCACAAGGCTTAAATACCGCTGTTGGTGATGAAGGTGGTTTTGCACCAAATCTACGTAGCAACGAAGAAGCCATCACGGTTATTATGCAGGCGATCGAACAAGTCGGCTACAAAGCGGGTGAAGACATTCATCTTGCGCTAGACTGTGCGGCTAGTGAATTTTACAAGAACGGTCAATACGTCTTGGCAGGCGAAGGTAATAAGGCCTTTGATAGCCAAGGGTTCTCAGACTATCTCGTTGGGCTCACGCGTCAGTATCCTATTATCTCTATCGAAGACGGTCTTGATGAGTCAGATTGGGATGGTTGGAAGTATCTGACCGAGCAGATTGGTGATAAAGTCCAGTTGGTCGGTGATGATCTATTTGTGACCAATCCTACAATCTTGCAAGAAGGCATTGATAAGCATATTGCCAATGCCATTTTGATTAAGTTCAACCAAATCGGTACATTGTCAGAGACGCTAGATGCGATTTATATGGCGAAGAAAAATGGCTATGCCACGATTATCTCACATCGTTCAGGTGAGACTGAGGACAGCACCATTGCGGATTTAGCAGTTGGTACCGCTGCCGGTCAGATCAAAACAGGCTCACTATGCCGCTCAGACCGTGTTGCTAAGTACAACCAATTGCTACGTATCGAGCAGCAAGTACGTGCAAGCTACCGTGGCCGTGAAGAGTTTATCGGTCTACGTGGTTAACAGACTGACTTGGCTTTTTAACGTGTAATATGCGTCAAAAAGTCTAAGCTCAAAAGCCGAACTTATCATTGAATCTAGGCGATATATAATCATTTGTGTATCGCCTAATTATCTTAAAACTCTTATATCATTCTTTCTATGTTGTTTGGCGTTGTCATCTTATGAAATATTTTAGCCAATTTATACTACTTGCTCTAGCCGTTGCAGTGCTTTTGGGATTGCAATATCAGTATTGGCTGGGGGAAAATGGCCATTTTGAACATAGCAAGTTGACGGCTCAAATTGAAGAGCAACAACGCTTAAATGATAACCAAGTGGCAGCAAACAATCTATTACGTACCGATGTGCAAGATCTAAAAACTGGACTTGAGGCGGTAGAAGAGCACGCTCGCTTAGATTTGGGCTTAATCAAACCAAATGAAACTTTTGTCCAAGTATCAACTGCACCAACGACGCATAGTAGCTATTAAGCTATAGCTATCGATCTGTATGATGTGATATCAAGCATTATCATTTATTATAAAGCCATCCGTCATTCTTATCATTTTCACTATCTCTCTTTAAATATATCGTCATGGGTTCAACCATCGGTATCACACTATGAATAAAACTCCTAATATACATGCCATGATTGTCGCAGCTGGTCGCGGCAGCCGTTTTGGTGCATCCATTGCCAAACAGTACACAATGCTACAAGAGCAGACGTTGTTGCAGCACAGCGTGGCTAGGCTTGGTCATAGCGATTATATTAATAAATGCCTATTGGTCGTAGCAGCAGACGACAGCACAGCGCAGGAGCTAGAGTTTGAGCTTCCTATATATTACGCAGTTGGTGGGGCCGAGCGTTGGCAATCAGTGCAGGCAGGGGTAGAGGCCATCAGTGAGTCAGGCGCCGATGATTCGGATTTAGTACTCATTCATGATGCGGCACGTCCCGCTGTACCGAGTGTAGATGTCGATCGAGTTATTAAAGCGGCGATGAGGGAGCCTTATGGTGCTATTTTAGCGACACCGGTGGCCGATACGTTGAAGACCTCCCATCAGAAAATCACACCTACTGAGAAAGATAGACTCATTCCTTATGCGAAATGCACTATTGACCGTAGCAACATATGGCAAGCCCAAACCCCGCAAGTTTTTCGTTTAGGTCAGCTAAAACGCGTCCTACGCTATGTGTCTGAACATCAGCTTAGCATCACAGACGAAGCCAGTGCTTTTGAGCACTTAGCGCTACCTATACGTTTGGTGCCGGGTAGTCGACAAAACATCAAGCTTACGTATCCTGATGATGCCATATTACTGGCAGCAATTCTTGATATCCAATTCTCACATTAATCAAATCTATAGATTTGCTTCGTATTTATATCAGATAGCTCAAGGTAATGACTGTCAATATCGCATCAATTTCACGGCAAGTTTTAGATTCAATAAAAGTTAAAATATATTAATTTAATATATAATATATATTTAAAACATGTTTTTTGTATATAAGCAAGACTATCAATTAATAAAAGGTTGCTTTGATGACCAATCTAACCTATGATGTAACTAACTTAATACAATTAATATAAAAAAACTTATAAAATCAATAATATATCAGATCGATTCATTACGCTTAGTTATGTTGTCTCTATATTTTCTGAAGTTAGCATGATTGTTTTAGCGACATTTACCTGATAATAGGGAGAAGCTGATTGTCAACAATCAACGATTCAACAAATCCAGTAACGACAGATCTCTGCCAGCTTGTATATATAAGCCGGATTACCTCTACTGGTCTTTCAAGTCCTAGCACGCTTAATGATATCTCAGAGACCTCGGTCGAACGCAATCAAATAGATAATATCACGGGTATTCTTTGCTATGGCAATGGCTACTTTTTGCAGTGTGTCGAAGGCTCAGAGCAGGCACTAACCAACCTAAAAAATCGTTTGTTGATAGATGATCGACATAAAGAATTGAAGGTTTTAGATTTTTCTGAGATTACCAAACGTCGTTTTGCCAGTTGGTCATTACGTTCAATTACCCTTGAGCGTTGGATGACTAAAGAGCCTGAGCTTAAAAAGTTAATGCCATTTAAGCCGTATGAGTGGGATTCTAATGAGTGGCAGAAGTTCTTAGACATATTGCAGGGCTACTATGAAGAGCAAACGAGAACAGGTAACGTTGATACGCCTCCTGTCAAATACAGTACGCTAGGCGTGACGTTGAGTAAGGTCGTTGGTCAACACCAAGCATTCTTTTTAATTCAGACGGTACTCGGCTTGATGATAGCTGCCACATTGCTATGGCTAATGCTGTAATCAATAAATAATATAGTTATAGGCGTTAATTCTCTTATGATTTTAAGTATGTTCATACGATTGCTCATCGAGCTAAATACTAATTATATCTAGTTGAGCAGACAAACAAGAAAAAGCCAGCATTGAATCAATGCTGGCTTTTTCTATTTAAACAACTAGCTTGGATATTAAGAGCAGACATAAAAACCCCCACTCATAACATATTATGAGTGGGGGTTTCGGTGGTACCATTGTTAGTCTTATTGAGTGCTAACAAGTGACGCCAAATAGTGGCGTCCCCAGGGGGAT
>NZ_DDNS01000048.1:10238-49824 GCF_002341255.1 Psychrobacter sp. UBA2514 | reverse complement strand
CTAGGCCTCTAGACGATGGGGACTAGTAACAACACTTCAACTGTTTTCACCATTTATGCTGAAGTGGTGCGTATTTTAGTAGCGTCTGCGTTTCCTGTCAAGCCTTTTTCTACGTCTTTTTAAAATTAAATATCTTTTTTTAATTGCACGGCGAGGATGGAGACCATTGCGCTTTAAATGATACCGAATCCATAGGGAAGTACAAACACTAATAGTTAAAGCGAGCAACATATAGCCTAGGATGGTTCCCCATAACTTAAGTTGTGGATCCATAATAAAGTCCCTCCTATTAGGCCTCGATAGTATTCGCTAACAAGGCAGAGTGAGCAACTTGAACTATCTATAGGATATAACTGCATCGCTTAAGCGCGACATTCATCTTAAGTAGTCATATTAGCCGTCCAAAAATATGACATTTATTATTATACAAAATAATTCCATCTGCTTATCGTGATATCAATCATATCCCTATTGATTATCAAATCAAGATGTCAAAGTCATCAAATATTACAAATAGCACTATTATTTATGATTGGCAATATATGATATGTGACTTATTCACTATCGTTATCAGCTGATGCTTCTGTAGCTTCTTCATTGTGCATCGCATTAGCGAGCATAGGATAATTATTGAGTATGTGACAGAACAGCTCGGCTGTCTTTTGAGTGTCATACAGTGCTGAGTGAGCATTTTTACCATCAAACTCGAGTCCTGCTGCCTTACATGCCCGTGCTAGTACAGTTTGTCCAAATGCCAGTGCAGACAAAGTCACGGTATCAAACACTGAAAAATTGTGAAAAGGATTGTGATTTTTACTATTGGTACGTAGCACAGCTGCATTTAGAAATGCCAAATCGAAATGCGCGTTGTGTCCAATCAGAACACATTGACGGCACTCTTCTTCGCGGCGTACTTCTTTTAAGCCTTTGAAGATACGGCGAAGGGCCGTTTTTTCATCTTCAGCAATGGCTTTGCGCATTGGGTTGTTAGGATCGATGCCAGTAAAGGCAAGGGCACTGGGCTCTAAATTTGCCCCTTCAAATGGTTCAATATGCGCATTGAATGCCTCACCTGGGTAAAATACGCCATGTTCATCAAGTAGTACAGGGATACAGGCGATTTCTAATAGCGCATCAGTCTGAGAGTTAAAACCCGCTGTCTCGACATCGACGACGACAGGCAAAAACTTACGAAATCGGTCTTTTAGACTCAAGGGTGTTTGCTCATCGTCGCCCTTGTCTTCAGTAGCAGCACTTGGAATTACGTTCAGGTCGTCATCCGTGGAATTTGAGACATCTGCGTCAGGCAAGGTTGCTGTATTTTGATTGGTCATATCAAGTTCAATCACTTTTATCAGTCGTGCTGGTATATGGAATTGCACATCATTATTTCATAACATCGATAACGCCTTTGCACTAATGAGGTTTAGTACAAAGGTATCATTGGCATTATAGAAAAAATAATAGGTTGCTTTGTTAGTGCTAGGCTGTGTGGCTACTAAATCTTAAGCGACCAAGGTAACGTTTCACCTGCCATGAGCGGCGTTAATGATGCACCATCAAAGTAAGGGTAGTCGTTTGGTACTTGCATAGGCGTGTTGACAAGTGTAATGGTACTCTCGTTTAGAGGTAGACCGTAGAACTGCGCGCCAAAGCGACTGGCAAATCCTTCTAGCTTATCTATTTTGCCAACGCTATCAAACGCAGTGGCATATAACGGCAGGGCAGTTGCTGAACTATAGCAACCAGCACAGCCGCAAGCGGCTTCTTTCTTGTCGGTAGCATGTGGCGCAGAGTCGGTACCCAAGAAGAATTTTGGATTACCACTCGTGGCCACATCCAACAGGACTTTTTGATGGCTTTCACGCTTCAAGATAGGTAAGCAATAAAAGTGCGGTTTGATACCACCAACTAATAGATGGTTGCGATTAAACATTAAATGCTGCGGCGTAATAGTAGCAGCAACATGGTTGCCTTGAGCCAATACAAAATCTGCTGCATCGCTGGTCGTTATATGCTCTACCACGATTTTTAATGTTGGAAATTTGACGATGATTTGCGCCAACACTTCATCTAAAAAGCGTTTTTCGCGATCAAAGATATCTATATGGTCTTGCGTCACTTCACCATGTATCAATAGTGGTAAATTGTGCTTTTCTAGTGCTTCAAATACATCGACACAGGCATTGATATTGGTCACACCATCGGCAGAGTTGGTGGTCGCTCCAGCAGGATAAAGTTTGACCGCTTGTACGATGCCTGACTGTGCGGCCAATTCGATATCTTGAGCAGTGGTATTGTCCGTTAAGTACAGAGTCATACGTGGATCAAAGGCTGATTTTCGCTCAAGACTTAAATCGCTTGCTGCCAAAGTTTCCATGATACGCGCGCGATAGGCCTGCGCATCATGTGCATTTTTGACTGGCGGCACCAGGTTTGGCATACAGATCACACGGTTAAAGCTACCTGCTGCGTGCGGCACAGTGGTGCTCAAAGCCTGATAGTCGCGCAAGTGAATATGCCAATCATCTGGCTGAAGGATGGTTAATTCTCTAATCGAATCAGTCATAGTGTCAAAGCGCTCTATATCGTCAAATAAAGGAAAAAAAGAGGATAATACTGTGCGACTATCATAACAGATTTGCCCAGTTGACTAAATATAAGGCGAAATATCTGTACATAATTCATTGAGTACTATTTAACCCTTTTTAAGATTTAAGCCAAAAGCACACGCCTTATGGCAGTTAGACTTTTGCCTATAGTAAATATGATGTACACTGAGCAGGTAATTTCTTTTTAACTTGCTTACGATTTGATCTTAGCGCGTTTACTAAAACTAAATTCTCATAACAGGAGTTTTTCATGGCTCAACTTGATCCAAAAAATATTAATAAAATCGTATTGGCATACTCAGGTGGTCTTGATACCTCAATCATCGCTAAATGGCTGCAAGAAACCTATGATGCGGAAGTGATCACCTTTACCGCTGATATCGGTCAAGGCGAAGAAGTTGAGCCAGCAAGAGCCAAAGCTCAAGCAATGGGTATCAAGCACATCCATATCGAAGATTTGCGTGAAGAGTTTGCCCGTGATTACGTATTCCCGATGTTCCGTGCCAATGCCATTTATGAAGGTGAGTATTTACTCGGTACGTCTATCGCTCGTCCACTAATCGCAAAGCGTTTGGTTGAGATTGCTAAAGAACACAATGCCGATGCCATCAGTCATGGCGCAACTGGTAAAGGGAATGACCAAGTTCGTTTTGAGCTAGGTGCTGTCGCTTTGTCACCAGACGTGGTAACGATTGCTCCTTGGCGTGAGTGGGATTTATCAAGCCGTGAAAGCTTAATGCAATATGCCAAAGAGCATGACATCGCTATTGATTATGCAGGCAATAAGAAAAAATCTCCTTATTCAATGGATGCCAACTTGTTACATATCTCTTATGAAGGTGGTGTTCTAGAAGAGCCGTACACTGAAGCAGAAGAAGACATGTGGCGCTGGTCTGTCAGCCCAGAAGACGCGCCTGATGAAGCGCAATATCTAGAACTAGAATACAAGAAAGGCGATATCGTTGCTATCGATGGCGAAGCCCTAAAGCCTTATGAAGTCATGATTAAGCTGAATGAAATCGGCGGTAAACATGGTATCGGCCGTTTAGATATCGTTGAAAACCGTTATGTTGGCATGAAGTCACGTGGTTGCTACGAGACGCCAGCTGGCACAATTATGCTAAAAGCCCATCGCGGTATCGAGTCACTAACGCTTGATCGTGAAGCTGCCCACCTAAAAGATGAGCTCATGCCACGCTATGCAAAAACCATCTACAATGGCTATTGGTTCAGCCCTGAGCGTATGATGCTACAGGCATTGATTGACAAATCACAAGAATACGTCAACGGTACGGTACGTGTAAAATTATACAAAGGTGCTGTGAGCGTCGTCGGTCGCAAGTCAGATGATTCGTTATTTGACGAAAAAATTGCAACTTTCGAAGATGATGCAGGTGCTTACGATCAAAAAGACGCAGAAGGTTTTATCCGTCTAAATGGTCTGCGTTTGGCTATCGAAGCTAGCCGTGGTCGCGATTTGTCTAAATAAGCGTTTCGATTATACATAGTTAATTAACTATTTAGCTCAACAGCAATAAAAAAGAGGCCTATATAAATAGCGCCTCTTTTTTTATGGCTGATGCGTTTCTATCAAGACTCTGTTTTGAACATTAGTTTATTAAAAGCAGATGTCTTTATTGAGCTTGTGCTGTCTCTGCCGTATCAGACTCTTTATCGTCCACTCTCACAATAGCGACATCTTGTTGCTGCCGCTCATCAGTGATATCTTGTGCTAATATTTCTTCGGTGGCGAGCACGACGCCATCAGACTTTTGCGATTGATATTTGAGCGTAGCGAGCGCCCCCAGTACACCGATGACAAGTATAATAATAAGAATGACAGGGTTTTTCCAAAGCGGTGTGGAAGCGTCATATTCTATCGGCTTGTCGCTCGTTGTCGCTGGCGTGTTGTCATTATTGCCACCGATCAATCCTAAGCTTACTAAAGGCGGCTTTGGTGGATTGGCAGGTTCAGAGTTAATGCGCAGCCGGTTTCTGCTGAGATAGATATCAGAGATTTTCGCCAGCTGTAATAACCAGCGCTGATGTGGCAAAGCAATAGCATGCATCTCTTCAAATACTAGCATGTCGTTGTGACGACCCTGCGGCAAGTTCTCCGGTGAGCGTCCAATAGCTTTTAGGTAATTACCCGTTGCCAATTGCATGTCTTGTACAGGCTCATGGTTTTTAGGCTCGAACCCTGTCAACTCGTACCAGTGGCTATCAAAAGGTGGCGGGGTGCTTGATAGCTGCTCAGCGTGTAATAGTTTGAGTTCTACACTCTGCGCATGATTTTCCAAAGACTTTTTGTTTTCTACAGACTCTGTCAGTGTGGCCGGCTCGCTGTTAGCACGCTCTGACTCAAGAGTAGGCACTGCTTGCGTTTGTACATTGTTAAAGCGTGCTGCGGACAAAAACTGTGGCTGTAGGGCAAACCATTTATTCATCTCGTCACTATCGAGTTGACTGTATTCTGTCAAGATGGCCAGTTCTCGAAGGACAATCACGCATAAAGAGGTGAGTAAGATTTGAACTTGCTGCGTTTTTGCTTGAATATCTTCAGCAATATGATCACTGATTTTTATCACACGGGCGCTGTTATTAAAAACGGCATCTGCTGCATCGTTTCGGTGATATAACGTCGCCTTAAGAGTCGCAAAATTCATGGAGTTATATTGTCGTAACTCTTTGACAGCAGCACGTCCAAATAGTCTTTTACTGAGTGCTTGTTCTTGATGTTGCTGCTGATAGGCAAGAAGCGCGCTCACAATAGCTTGTAGACTGGCATCCATTGCCAGCCTCGCTTGTGGCAATGAGAGCTGTGCGGCATCAGCCAAAAGTGGCAGCATAGGCTTGGTATCATGATATAAAAAATCATACATCGACACACGTGTCGGTGAAATAGTCGTCATAATCTGCTAGCATCAAAAAGTGTGCCTCTATATTACGGTGCCAAAAGCATTGACACAATCCCTTGATAATAGAAATTTTGAATCAGTTTTACTAATTACCTTAACAGTTATCTTATGGATGATTGATAGCGGGAAGCATTTATGACGAATAATGAAACTTTTAATAAACATCTAGTGATTAATATTGCTAAGCAGACATTAACAATGCATAAGCAGCAAGCTGAGGTCACTGAATATACCGTCTCTACGGCAAAAAATGGCATCGGTAGTCAGCAAGATAGTGGTTGCACGCCACTTGGTCAGCATATCATTGCAAAAAAAATAGGCGGCAGTGAGCCTATGAATGCTGTGTTTGTGGGCCGTGTGCCGACTGGCGAGGTGTATGATGCCACTCTTAGCACGTTACATCCCAAGCGTGATTGGATACTGAGCCGTATTCTTTGGTTGAGCGGTTTGGAAGAAGGCTCGAATAAAGGTAGCAACAGTCAAGGCGGCTGTGATACTTATGAGCGCTACATCTATATCCACGGCACACCAGATACTGAGCCGATGGGTATACCGCTTTCACATGGCTGTATACGTATGCGTAATACAGATATCGTGGAATTATTTGAGCAAGTCGAAGAGGGTATGCCGGTAATGATCGTTGCAGATTAACTAAGATTAATTGTGCTTATTATTTCTACATTTCTATAGCATATTTACTTATCGGTATTTGAGCCAAAAAATCCGATGACGGCTAAGGGTGGTAGTGAATATAAATATTGAACGATAAGATCGAAGCGAAGAATAAAATGGTTTATCTATAAAAAAGGACAGCTTCATTGATAAAAGCTGTCCTTTTTACTAAGCAATGTATCTTTATCGAGGTATCTTTACCGAGTAATACGTTTTACCAAAATGTTGAGCTGTCTTTAAATTTAGCCAAACGCGTTTCGATATAAATTGGGTCATCGGTGAGCATGGCAGCAAACCAACCTGCACCATATAGAGCATTGGTATCTTTCGCTGATTTTAGGGCATAGAACTGTTGATATTGATTGTCATCATTGCGTTGCTCTAGCGCTATGTGCGCTTTTATCAGACGCTTTAACCAACGCTTGGTTTTCTTCTTGGCTTTTTTCTTACTTAACAAAGGCGCAGAGAACTCACTTATATAGCGTAACGCTTTTAAGTGATCGCATAGTAGCGCTTCGTCTTGATTATCCTCAGAGATATCCATATCAACATTTACATCATCGCTCCCAAGCTCGGTACTGCTTACTTCATCAGTTTCTTTATCTGCTTTGAGGCACTTGTTATATTGTTTCGATAGAATTTTTGCTAGCTTGTCGAGAGCAAGTTTATCCGTTTGAGGCTCAATACTAGGGTCACTCATGGTAAAGGCAATCAGCTCTAGCAAGGTGAGCTGAAAGTCATTGGCTCGGAGTGTATTGATCGGTGTGATTTTTATGTTCTCGATATCTGTCGTCCAATCAACAGCAGGGGCTCCGAGTGCCTGTAGCTCAGGCTCGATATAGGTATTGATATGAGTGAGTTGGTAATAATTGTCCAGCAACGACGAGGTTTGCTTTAGTATCGGTAGCCAGTCAGGATTGATCTCGTCAGAAAAGCTATCAAATGCTGTTAACGCAGCCTGCAAGCGCTCAAGACCAATGCTTACCTGCAAAACATGCTCGTCATCAATGCTTCCAGCGACGATAGCACTGCTATTTGGCAGTATCTGTAATAGACAGTTATGTACGGCTGCTCGTATAAAGGCGGGCATGCTACTGTCTTTGTTCAAATCTAGTTGGCTTAGGTCAGCGCCAACTGCTGGACTGTGGTTCTGTCCGTTGATGAGCAAGCCACCGTTCTCAGCTTTGGTCACGGTAGATAGACACAGCTTGTAACGTTTGCACCATGTTTTGGCTGTCGTAAACAAAAAATCTAAATCTCCTGACACCAACTCGAACTCTATCTCCTGAATGGTTTTTCGCTGAGAGTCATCAGTACCATGGACAACTTCTCCATGATCGTAAGCCATCTCGATACAACTATTTGTTTCGTCACTACTATCTTCTATCAGTAAGCGCGTGGTGCGCTCGACGTTGGTGACATACAGTCGTGTTAGGTTTTGTGCTAACTTTTTGAGTTTAAAATTAGTCAGCGCAGAGGCGACAGGAGTTTCTGCATATATCGTCAAATCAGGCATCAGCCCATTATTATGAAGCATTTCCTGCACTTGCTTGTCATCTAACACAGCGTTGTGCTCCAAACGAGCGGCAATGCCATCGCCACCAGCTTTGATGGTTTGTACCCAAGTATCGCCTTCTTTGCGAATACGCAGACCGATACCTGCCTGTGCAAGCTGCTGGTCAGGAGTATCGTAGTAATGTGCAGCCAGTTGCGTCACTTGGGAAGATTTAACTTTTACTTGCCGCATTAAACCCTTTAGACGTGACTCTGGTACTAAAAACTTCAGCTCTATCTCTTGCATATTGGCTCCTAATAATTCTGACTGATGGCTTTGATTGACGGTTTTGCTTGATAATTATTAGTCTACCACTCTCTGATTATTTAAACCGCAATAAAAAACCGCCCTACATGATATAGGGCGGTTTTTTAAGTACGTACTGCTAGTCTAGGGTTTATTAGAACTGGTTCATCGTGTTTTTGCCACCACCAGCTTTTAGTGCGTTGTCACCTGAGAAGATTTCTTTGTGGTCATCGCCAAGGTCAGAACCAGCCATTGCTTGGTGCTTAACACAAGAGATGCCTTCGCGGATTTCTTTACGTTGTACGCCAGCTGCATAAGCAAGCATGCCTTCTTCACCGAAGTAACCTTTAGCAAGTTCATGAACGCTAAGAGCAGTCGTGTGGTAAGTCGGTAGCGTGATTAGATGATGGAATACACCAGCTTCACGTGACGCATCACGTTGGAAGTTCTTAGCGGCAACGTCAGCTGCTGCATCAAGTTCAGTACCGTCGTAGTCAGCACTCATCAAGTCATCTTTATTGTATGCAGAGATGTCTTTACCTTCTTCTTCCCATTTCGCGATGACTTGCTTACGGAAGTTAAGCGTCCAGTTGAATGATGGGCTGTTGTTGTATACAAGCTTGGCTTTAGGCTGTTGCTCTTTAATACGGTCAACCATTGATTTGATATGTGCTACGTCTGGAGTCGGTGTTTCGATCCATAGTAAGTCAGCACCGTTTTCAAGAGCCGTTACACAGTCAAGTACAACGCGGTCGATGTTGGTGTCTTCGCGGAATTGGTACAGACCGTTTGCTAGGCGTACTGGGCGTACCAATTTGCCATCACGTTTAAGCAGCATGTCATTTTCTTTTGCTTCGTCGATTTCAATCTCTTCAACTTCAAGGAAATCGATGTACTTAGAAGCAAGATCACCTGGTTCGTTTGATACTGGGATTTTTTGCGTCAACGATGCGCCTTCAGAGTCAGTACGAGCAACGATAACACCGTCTTCAACACCAAGCTCTAAGAATGCATAGCGGATGGCGTTTAGTTTGGCGATAAAGTCTTCGTGCGGTACAGTCACTTTACCCGCTTGGTGACCACACTGCTTCACATCAGATACTTGGTTTTCGATCTGAATAGCACAAGCACCAGCTTCGATCATTTGCTTAGTCAATAGGTAAGTCGCTTCTTCGTTACCGAAACCTGCATCGATATCAGCGATGATTGGCACAACATGTGAATCAAAGTTTTCGATTTTTTCTAGGATAGCTGAGGTGTCTTGACCCGCTTCTTCAGCAGCATTTAGCTCACGGAAGTAGTCGTTCAATACTTTAGCGTCAGCTTGACGCAAGAACGTGTAGATTTCCTCGATTAGCTTAGGTACGGATGTTTTTTCGTGCATAGATTGGTCAGGTAATGGACCAAACTCAGAGCGTAACGCCGCTACCATCCAACCTGAAAGATAGATATAAGTTTTAGAGGTCGTACCGAAGTATTTTTTCTTGGCATACATGGTTTGCTGTGCCACAAAACCATGCCATGCACCTAGAGACTGTGTATACTGAGACGTATCATTGTCATAATCTTCCATGTCTTGACGCATGATTTTTGCAGTATACTTTGCGATATCCAAGCCCGTTTTAAAGCGGTTTTGTGACATCATACGTGCGGCATCAGTCTCGCTAATGTTCTGCCAGTTGCCGTGCTTTTGCTTTAATTCACGTACTAGGTCGATCGCTGATTTATATGCAGTTGACATCTATAGTCTCCTTGGTAGGGTGTAAAAAATAATAAATTGAGCGTTAAAGTAATAATTTGCGTTATCAATAAATTTGGTAGTGATGCTATCAATACCTCGTAAAGGTCTTCTTTACCCTAAACAAACCTGTGCATGAATACAAGAAGATTGCTGAACTCAGCAGTTGACAAATAATTACTGATGTATAGTGTTGATTCAGCTTGTCCATGTCTATCAAAGGTGTTTGAGCATTTAATAAACAGCGTTGTCATAATTAGCAACAAGAGATGTTACAATTATACTGACACTTGGTAGTGTTTCACTGTCGAGATAAACCGTTACTATGCTATTTAACTATGTTGTTTTCTGGACGATAACCCGTTCGTAAAACTCAGGTTTGTGGTCTGTACCGCAAATCCTTTATGGAACTCACTATAACTGCCTTACCAAGATTTATCTAATTTATGATACTTATCTTTAGTATTTTTATAGGTTATAATGTAGTTATAACAGTATCTTATGGTGATGAAATTGAGTTATGCTGAGTATCTTTTGCGGTAAAACCAATAAAAATTCGCAAAATTATGCGGTCCTAGATCGAAAATCACCATTTCAGTACTGATAACACCAAGCATGCCGTGGTGCTTATCTTTTAAAAGCTAAGAGAAATACATATGAATTTGCAGCGGGTTGATTTAAATTTATTAGTCCATCTAGATGTGTTGCTACGAGAAAAAAACGTCACTCGCGCAGCTGAGCAGCTTGGTATCACCCAGCCTGCCATGAGCAATATCTTACGCCGTCTGCGTAAGTTATTTAATGATCCATTGCTGGTGCGCTCCTCTGAAGGGATGACACCGACTGAGCGCGCCCTTGAGTTGCAGCCACGCATCCGTGAGATACTTGCAGATTTGACTCAAGTACTAGAGCCGCGTACCGAATTCCGTCCTTATAGTACCTCTCGTGTTTTTCGAATCATGACATCAGATTATGCCGAAGCGACTTTGGTACCGAGGCTAGTGAAGGCACTACGTTCGGAAGCACCCAACGTCATTTTGGATTTTTTGACACCCTCAGATGTCTCTTATCGCGATATGGAGCAGGGGCGTGTTGATTTGGCGATTAATCGTTTTAATGAGATACCACAGAGCTTTCATCAGGTATTGGTATGGCGTGATACGTTTAGTTGCTTGCTATCGTCTGAAAGTCCTTATGCCAACCGCTTTAATCTGAAAAACTACCTTAAAGCGCAACATGTTTGGGTATCTAAAACAGGGATGGGCGTGGGATTTGGGGTTAATCCAGAAAAATCAGGTGGCCTAGGATCTATTGATCAGGCATTGCAACGTTTGGGCCAAAAACGCCAAATTAGTGTCTTCACTCGTCATTATCAGATGCCAGCCATGCTTGCCGCAAATAAAGACTTGATAGCGACATTGCCAACCCGTGTGGCTCGTATGCAGGCTAATAACGACAGTATTATCATGGAAGAGCCGCCGTTTTTTATTCCTGAGTTTGAGCTGACCATGGCATGGTCACCATTGCTACAGCACCATCCTGCTCACCGTTGGTTGCGTCAATTAATCATGCATGTGGCACGGCAAGTAGTGGCTGAGGAAGAAAATCCACCACAAGAAATACCTGTGATTAATCACTTGTTTTAATAAGAGTTTTTATAAAGTAGTAAGTATCTTATAGTAAGTAATCAACTCACTTTGAATATTATTGTTTAACCTATATTTGGTATATTCAACGAGCCAAACCAGCCACTAGGCTGGTTTTCTTGTTTAGTATCGCTATGTAGTCTTGTTCAATATTTAGCTATTCTTAATAAGACGGTTACACTGTTAACATCTTCAACACACTTCACAATATATTGTAAAACTCTTCGCCAAATACCTTGTTATGATAAGCACAGATAGAAACAAACTTATCGATTCATTTATTGAGTTATCCTATCGACGTAACACCAAACAATTAGACGTAACACCAAACAATTAAAAGTGACAATAATACTGAATATATAAAATCAAATAATAAGGACATCTACATGTCAGATATTACTACTGTTAACCCAGCAACGGGCGAAGACATTAAAAATTATGATTACATGAGCAATGACGAAGTTAACAAGATTGTCGACGCGTCACATAATGCATTTTTAGAATGGCGTACTGTGAGCCATGAAGAACGTGGACGTGTCATCAAGACCATCGGTGACAAACTGATGGAGTATAAGGAGGAGCTATCTAAGCTTATGACCGAAGAGCGCGGTAAGCTATATGGTCAAAGTCAGCAAGAAGTAGATCTCTGTAAAGCAATTTGTGATTACACTGCTGAAAATGGTGTCGCTGCGCTTGCAGATGATGAGCGAGATATCGAAAGCATGAAAAAAGGTATCGTGACTTATCAACCAATCGGCGTCATCTATGGTATGCAACCTTGGAACTTCCCAGCGTATCAAGTATTCCGTTATGCCATTGCTAACTTGATGGCAGGTAACAGCGTTCTGCTTAAACATGCAGCAAACGTCACAGGTTCTGGCTTATTGATCGAAAAAATATTCCATGAGTCTGAACTGCCAAATGATTTGTTCCGTACGATTTTGATTGATCATGACCAATCAGAAAAATTGATTGAAAATGACAAAGTACGTGGCGTAACGCTCACAGGTAGTGATACTGCTGGTCGTATCGTTGGTCAACAAGCGGCCAAAGCAATCAAAAAATCAGTACTAGAGCTCGGTTCAAATGACGCCTTTATCGTACTAGAAGACGCCGATATAGAAACCGCTGTAGAGACCTGTACCCAAGCCCGTTTAGTCAATAACGGTGAAACTTGCGTAGCAGCAAAACGCTTTATCGTGGTCGATAGCGTGTATGACGAATTCCGCAAGCGTATCGTAGAAAAATTTGAAGGTACAAAATCTGGCGACCCAATGGATGACAGCTCAGATATCGGTCCATTAGCGCGTGCAGACTTGCGAGATCAGTTGCATGAGCAAGTAGAACAAAGCGTAGCAAAAGGTGCAACGATTGCTGTTGGCGGTAAAGTACCAGAAGGTAAAGGCAGTTTCTATCCAGCAACTATCTTAGAAAATGTCGAGAAAGGTCAACCTGCCTACGACGACGAATTGTTTGGCCCAGTGGCGTCATTGATTCGCGCCAAAGATGACGACGATGCCATGCGCATTGCAAATGACAGTCGTTACGGCCTAGGCGGCGCTATCTTCTCAAAAGATGAAGAAAAAGCCATTCGTTTAGCCAGTGAGCAATTCGATACTGGTATGGTCTATATCAATGGTTACGGTCTTGCCAATCCTGCACTGCCATTTGGTGGTGTGAAGAACTCAGGCTATGGTCGCGAGCACGGCGGCTTTGGTATCAAAGAGTTTGTCAACATTAAAGCAGTACACGTATTTGGAAAATAATAGTGAATAACACGTAAAACTGTTAAAGACTAAAAAGAAAAACCCAGCTACTTAATAGCTGGGTTTTTTTGTGTGGTTGAAAATAGGGCGTGTCCCTATTTTAAAAATGGTGATAAAAATGAGATAAATCACAGGCAAACAAGGAAAATAACGCAGGTAATATCAAGATATTGACCAGCTATTTGACACCGTTTGCCAAAGATTTAGCCATTTTTAGCCCATTTAGTCATAAACACTTGAATTAGGGACACGCCCTAATATCTTAAAACAACTAAGCGTCAATCAATAGACGTAAGGGCAGGGCAGGCAAGATGCTAGAGGCTTGCTCACTTGGCGTTAATGACACGCCGCCAATAGCAATTTGTAATATCGTCCACGGCAATAAGTGATGCTCCAGCACTTGTACGCGCTTTTGCAAACTATCAGGCGTGTCGGTATGACGAATAGGCAAAACCGCTTGGCTTAACACTTGTCCTGCATCCAGCTCGGCGGTGACCACATGGATACTACAGCCGTGCTCACGCTCACCTGAGCAGAGTACACGGGTATGCGTGTCTAGCCCTTTATAAGCGGGAAGTAGCGATGGGTGCAGGTTAATCATCGGTGCAGGCGCGTTATCAATAAAGTCTGCACTCAATACCCGCATAAAGCCTGCCAAAACGACCAAGTCAGGCTGCCACACTTCAAGCTGTGCGGTGGCGTGCTTTTCAAAGGTTTTGATGCCCATGCGCTTGCCGCTCTCTACGTGCGAGAGTACGGCGACCTCGATGCCCGCGTCTTTGGCGCGGGTGATGGCATAGGCGTCTTCACGGTTGCTAATAACGCCGATAATCTCAATCGGTAGTGCTTTTTGCTGCACTGCATTGATTAAAACTTGTAAATTACTGCCACTGCCTGATACCAAAACCGCAATGCGTAATGGTTTGACAGGTTGGTTTGTCTTATCAAATGACATTAACGGTATACCACGGCATCGGCTTCACGTTTGACCATTTCGCCAAGTTGCCAAGCGTTTTCACCAGCGTCAGTCAACGTCTTGATCGTTGCTTCAGCTTTGTCTTTAGGAACGACGATGACAAAACCAACGCCGCAGTTAAAGGTGCGGTACATCTCACTTTGCTCAATATTGCCTTGGGTCTGTAACCAAGTGAATAACTCTGAGAACTGCCAGCTGCTGGTATCGATGCTAGCCGCTAGGTCATCAGGGAGCACTCGTGGCAAGTTGTCAGTGAGACCGCCACCTGTGATGTGTGACATGGCATGAAGCGCTGAGCTGCCAAGGGTATCCTGCAATGCCTTGATTGCTTTGACATAGATACGAGTAGGGGCCATCAAGGCATCTTGAATAGGTTGACCATCTAGTTGCTCATCGCTAGTAGCCACGTCAACACCGCTAACTTCGATGACTTTACGCACGAGCGAGTAGCCGTTTGAGTGCGCGCCACTCGAAGCCAGTGCAATCAGAACATCGCCTTCTGCAACATTGTCGCCAGTCACGACCTCGCTTTCTTCAACCACGCCCACGCAGAATCCAGCGAGGTCATAATCGTCGTCTTGATACATACCTGGCATTTCAGCAGTTTCACCGCCGATAAGCGCGCAGTTGGCAAGTTTACAACCATCGCCGATACCAGTGACCACAGTCGCAGCTACATCAACATCAAGCTTGCCGGTTGCGTAATAGTCCAAGAAGAATAACGGCTGAGCCCCGCATACGAGTAGATCGTTTACGCACATAGCGACTAGATCAATACCAATCGTATCGTGACGATCAAGCTGTAGTGCCAGCTTAAGTTTAGTCCCGACACCGTCGGTACCTGAGACGAGTAGTGGTGAAGTGTAGCCAGTAGGGATACGGCAGAGGGCGCCAAAACCACCAAGCCCGCCAACTACTTCAGGACGGGTAGTGGCTTTTGCCACGGACTTGATACGTTGGACTAACGCATCACCTGCATCGATATCAACGCCGGCGTCTTTGTAGCTTAAAGAAGGCTTGTCACTCATAGTCATCTCACAGTTGGGGATAGATAATTGGAATTAAAAAGTAAGGGAGTCAATCACGCTACAATCAGCGAGATAAAGTTTAAAGGCAAAGTTTAAAGATAGTGCGCGCATTATACCCAAAAACTGACCGCACTCGCAAAGCAACTTACCGATATTTGGCTAAGTTTTGCATTAAGTGGCAAATAAGCGATTAAGAAACAAAAAATGACTGATTTTTTGTTGTACTCTGCGATAATAAAACACTAAATTTACGACTCCTGACGGCTCAAGTACCGCAATTTTTGTCACTATCTCAAATCAGCCCACGTATAGGATTACTTATCATGATAAACCAACCAATCGACCCTTTTTTCAGACGTTTATTTATCGTTGTCGTTTTGGTTGTGGCGCTATTCCTTCTCTACCTGATGATACCAGTCATTGTGCCGTTTATATTTGCTTTTATGCTGGCTTACTTGTTCAATCCTTTGGTAAAGCGATTGTCAAAACATCTCAAACGTTGGATCGCAATTATTATTGTGTACTCTACCATTACTGTAGGGATGGCGCTGTTGCTCTGGTGGTTGGTACCGACATTGTGGCATCAGCTGCAAGCCGCTTGGGAGTATCTACCTAAGATATCTAGCTGGTATAATCAAGTGGTACGAGAGTGGTTCAACAGTAATACTCGTTTTCAATTGCCTGTCTTAGAGTCGAAGGATTTTTCTGAGACGCTGGTTGAGTATATGCAAACGAATTATAAGTTTGCTGATGCCAGTACCATGATGAGCCAAGTACTGACTTCAAGTATGAACTTTATTAACAGTGCAGGACTGATCGTGTTGGTGCCAATTTTAACGTTTTATTTTTTGTTCAATTGGGATCAGCGTTTACAGACGTGGAAGATGGCGATACCAGGAGCATACTGCAAACAAGTCATTGGCATCGCCAAAGAGTGCGATCAGGCTTTAATGGCGTTTATTAAAGGCCAGCTGCTGGTGATGGTGCTACTGGGTGCTATTTATGCAATACAGCTGCAGCTTATTGGTCTAGAGCTTGGACTTATCATCGGTATGGTAGCGGGTATTGCAAGCTTTGTACCTTACTTGGGTTTTGGCATTGGATTTGTGGCCGCTATCATCGCTTGCTTGTTTCAGTTTGGGTTGGATTGGACCTATTTGTTATTGGTCGTTGGGGCGTTTTTGGTCGGGCAAGCTGCAGAAGGTTATATTCTGCAGCCGCTACTATTAGGTGATAAAATTGGTTTATCACCATTATGGGTTATCTTTGCGGTATTAGCAGGCGCCAGTCTATTGGGTTTTGTGGGTATGTTAATTGCGCTACCAGTCTCTGCTGTCTTGAATGTATTGTTCCGCCACCTATATGCGTATTATCGCACGACAGATTTTTATAAAGGTCGTAAGCAATTGCTACTGTTTGAGAAGAAGTAAATATTTTATTATTGAATATAGTGAGCGGATAGCGTACAAATGGGAAGAAAAAAGCAAATGGTTGATCAGGCTTAGTAGGTAAAAGACTTGTCAGTCATTTTGCAAATATGTTATATATAGTCGCAGTGTTGATCGTATCAGCCGTTGCTATATTTTTTATCAAGATTAGCCTAATTAGGGCAATTCATCCATCATAAAAAAGCTATATATCCACTGCACATATTTTTATCAGGTAGTATGGATAGTACTGAATAGCAATTTATTCCTTTTTCTACTGCACTTTTATATTGCACTACGCAACACGAGTTGATGATTCATGGCAGAAGCACAGCTAAGTCTCAATCTGGACATTAAGCATGATGCAAGTCTCAGCGACTTTGCCGGTCCCGGTTGGATGTCTATTATTGATGCAGTGCGGCAATTACATGTCGGCCTGATCGGTCAGTTATACCTGTTTGGTAGCCCTGCGACGGGTAAGTCTCACTTGCTCTCCGCTATTTGTGAGTCATTTATTGAAATGGAAAAATCAGCTATTTGCTTGTCACTCAATGAATTGATCCATACCGACGTCCATGTATTATCTTCTTTAGAAAACTTTGATCTGATTGCTATCGATGATTTAGAAGTGCTTGAGCAAAGTAGTCAGTGGCAAGAAGCGCTGTTTCATCTGATCAACCGTAGCCGCGAAGGTCAGCGCCAGCTTTTATTTGCAGCCAATAAGCCGGCTGGCGACTTACCGTTTCAATTGAGAGATTTATTAACGCGCCTAGCACAAGCACCAGCCTTTAAAGTGCCTACTGGTCATGACTTAGCAGACCGTCAAGCACTGCTTCAGTCCATTTTGCGTCGGCGCGGCTGGCAGTTTGATGATCGAATTATTAATCATTTATTGACTGAAGGGCCACATCGTATCGGTGCCATGATGGAAGTGCTCAATTATATACAGCCAATGTTTTCTAACCTTGGCCGCAGTAATATATCAAAAGCGGTGATCAGTGACGCGCTGCGTACCATTGATGAGCAAACGCTTGCAGCAGAGCTGGCTGATATAGCTCAAGAGACGCAAGTAGACAATGTGACGACGGATCAAGACCAACATACGATGCCACTTGATTTTTAACCGTTAAAATATCAATAGCCGTCAAGATACAAATTTTTGTCCCACATGTTCTTACTACTAATGGAATAATTTATGAAATCGAATGCTTCTTTGCTAAAAAAATTGACGATTGGACTGTTGTTTGTGGGTGCGACCTCAGTCTCTGTGATGTCACAAGCCGCTGTGACGCTATTGGTTGATGACCATATCAAAGTGACTGCCATCAATGGACAAGAAGTTCAGCAAAGTCTATTTCAACCACTAACTAAAAAGTTTACCCTTGAGCCAGGTCAACACGCTATCACTGCTAAGTATGACCGCTTATATAACTTGCAGCGTGATGAGCATGATTACCTTCGTTCAGGTAACGTCAGCGTGACGGCGGAATTGGCAGATAACCAAACGTATCGTTTGACGATGCCGAACCAGCCAGAAGATTACGAAGCCGCTAAAGATTATGCTAAGCAGCCAACACTCGTTATTCAGCAGAACAATACAGTTATCGCAAGTCAACAGGGTATGGCTGGTAATCAAGGTGGACTGCTTTCAGGGCTCGGTAAGGCGCTAGGTGGTGTGTTTGGTGGGGCGGGCGATGCAGAATTACAAAACCAACGTGCGATAGCAGCATTAGATCAACCAGCAGCAATGCCAAACAATACTAATGTTGGTACGACCAATATCAAGCAAACCACGAGTGTGAATACCTCTACCAATACCTTAGATTCATTTATGCAGATTTGGCTACAAGCAACACCTGCTGAGCGTGAAAAGATGCGTCAATGGATTCAACAGTAAATCAATCTGTTACAGATCGCTGAGCATAAAAAAGCACCCAGCTGGGTGCTTTTTTATGGTTCTAAGTTTTACTGTTATTTGGATTTATTTAAGCTAAGTGTGATCAGCTTAGTAAAGTATTAACCCAAGAAGGCATTGTACATCCATACCAGCTTTTCTTGCTCTTGTACGTATTCATCAACCAGATCAGCGGTACCTTGATCGTCGCTTTCTGCTGCTAATGACGATACTTGACGCTGCTCGGCAATTAAGGCTTGTAAACCAGTTACTACGCCTTTAACGCAAGATGTACCATCTTTGACGTTTTTGTCTTCGCTGATGCTCGTGTGCTGTGCAAAATCGCTATAAGCGTGAAGTGGTGTACCACCGAGAGTCAAGATACGCTCAGCGATCTCATCAATCTGTAACTGTAGCGATGTGTATAATTCTTCAAACTTTGGATGCAAAGTAAAGAAATGCTCACCTTTTACATTCCAATGATAGCCACGTACATTTAAGTAAAACACATGGTACGTTGATAGCAGATTGTTTAATTGAGCGATGACTTCGCTCATGTCAGCTTTTTCTAAACCGATCTGGTTAGTAGCGTTATTAGTATTACTCATAATATTGTCCTTATAGTGTGAGTGTTGTTATATAAAATTGAAGAAAGACGAGTAGTAGTTAATTAGCATAAAAATAAAAATATCTTAACTTTTATTAATATCTACATAAGCTCTAGCTCTTCCTTTGATGCTTATAATAATAGCAAACTATCATTAGTAAGTTAAATATAATAAATTCACTTTTACGATTGTTTTTATAAAACTATAATTAGCTCTCTCTATTGTTTTTCTAAACGATAGAGAGAGCTGATAACCGTTATGCTGGCGGCTGCAAGTTTTCAGGATTTAAGCCTTTGACCGGAACCACTTCTTGTAGATGTTGACGTACCGTATCGATAGGGAATTTTTGCGCTTGCAAACGTTTCGGAATGATTTGGCTACCTTGCTGGCCTTTCATCTCAAACATCATAAAGATATAGTCGTCAGTCTCGTCCCAGCTCTTGATAGCAGTCCAAGGAATGACCGCTTGCTGGGTCGCACCTGCACGCATTTGCATACCGCGCATTTGCGAGTTTTTCATCATCTCAGGCTGGTTGCTTGGCATTGCCATGACCAGACCATGTTTTTGTACACCAAGCTTCATTTGACGCATTTCATCTGGCATCTCTTGATCAGCAATTTGTTTTTCAAACTCTCTTTTTACATACCATCTAAAGCCTAAAGTACGCGCCAATAGATAAATCACCACACCAACGAGCATCAACCAAAAAATGATGGTTGAGTAGCCTGTTACGAAGATCAGTCCTGCAATAGCGAGTACCACAACCACAGCCATAATGATCCATTCTTTGGTCTTAAAGCTTGACAGACCAAAAGAGGGGCTGGCACTGGCAAACAGTTCATATTGGGCTTGAAGGAATTCAGCTTCAGTTAGGTTTAAGGCGACAGGTTGGAGCGTGTAAGGATACAGGGCCATAAAGGTTTCTCAGATGCTTATGTTAAAAGTGTTGGGTTTACATCGCCAAAGCCAAGTCATGATGTACTACTTGGCTGTAGGTAAATAAAGGTATGCGCTTATCTTACCGAAAAGTACTCTTAAATGAAACATATAAGCGGATCTGTTCGCTGATAGCGGCGATATTAATGGCTTTAATAAAGGTAGATGATCCTTATTAAAGTAAGTTGAACATATAGGATATGCATTTCGGGTAAGTATGACTGGCTATGAATAATGAAAGTAGTAGCCCAAAATCACGCTAAAAGCGCTCAAAAAAGCTCAAAGCATGGTCAAATCTGCTGGGTCTTGGTATGATAGCGGCACCCATATAGTTTGATAAAAAATATGGCAGCATGGCAAGGTAGTTATTGAGTTATGAAGCTTTGCAATAAGTATAAGCTGACCAATAATCATACTAATAATGTTTAAACTTCTTATTCACTTTTAGTGTTACAGGCAACGATTATGATTGATCCAAAACTCTTACGCGGCGATTTAAGCGATTTACAGCAACGACTGGCCACTCGTGGCTATACGCTTGATATGGAGTTTTGGCAGTCGATTGAATCCGAGCGTAAGTCTCTACAAGTCAAAACAGAAGAATTGCAATCGCGTCGTAACGCTGGGGCTAAGCAAGTCGGTGCTCTAAAAAAATCAGGCGAAGATGCCAGTGAGCTATTGGCTGAAATGCAAAGCGTTAGCGGTGAGATCAAAGCTGCTGAAGACGAGCTACGTACTCTGCAAGAGCGGCTGACTCAAGCAGCGCTGCAGATTCCAAATATTCCAGCGGCAGATGTACCAGTGGGTACGTCAGAAGACGATAACGTAGAAGTGCGTAAGTGGGGCACGCCGCGTACGTTTGATTTTAAAATTCAAGATCATACACATATCGGTGAGACGCTTGGTATGCTCGACTTTGAGGCCGCAACCAAACTGACAGGCAGCCGTTTTAACGTGCTAAAAGGTCAATTGGCGCAGCTGCATCGTGCACTGATCCAGTTTATGCTCAACACCCATACCATAAAATACGGCTATCTTGAGACCTATGTGCCTTATATTGTCAATAGCGATAGTCTAAAAGGGACGGGTCAGTTGCCTAAGTTTGAAGAGGATTTGTTTAAGCTAAGCAATCACACGAATAACGATGAGATGGATTTTTATCTGATTCCAACAGCAGAAGTGCCAATGACCAACTTGGTACGCGGAGAGCGTTTGGATATCAAAGAGCTACCGCTAAAATTCACCGCCCATACGCCATGCTTCCGTAGTGAAGCGGGCTCGCATGGCCGTGATACCCGTGGTCTGATCCGCCAGCATCAGTTTGAAAAAGTGGAAATGGTCAATGTTGGCACCAGCGATCAGTCTGATGACTTGCTAGAGGCAATGACAGGGCAGGCCGAATATATCTTGCAGCAGCTTGAGTTGCCATACCGCACGGTACAGCTATGTACGGGCGATATGGGTTTTGCCGCACAAAAAACCTATGACATCGAAGTATGGCTACCAAGCCAAGATACCTACCGCGAAATCTCTAGCTGCTCTAACTGTGGCGATTTCCAAGCGCGCCGTATGGGTACGCGTGTCAAAGATGGCAAGCAAACCAGTTTAGCTCATACTTTGAACGGTTCAGGATTGGCGGTTGGTCGTACGCTACTAGCAGTGATGGAAAATCATCAAAACGCTGATGGTAGCATTACGATTCCAGAAGTATTGCGTCCATTTATGGGCGGTGCTGAGACTATTTCAGTTTAATAAATGGACTATAAGTAATGAGCTGCTTGTCACTTAGGTCACTTAGGTCACTTGCAGCTTGTTACTGATAGCTTAAATTAAAATCTATGACTGTCTATCGTTTAACAAAACTGATGTGAGTCATTGCTAAATAGAAACGGTATTGTCACCGCATTTTTGGCTAGGCTCATAGCAAATATGTTAATATTGCATTTTTATTTTATAGCCTATCCACTGAGGACGCACGCCGCGTTTTTGGTGGATTATCCTCTGAGTAAACTCTCCTCTTATCTTTATACGACTCATTCGAATATTAGGACACTCTATGCCAGCTCCAATTAGCGAACGTAAACTAGCCAATGCCATCCGTGTACTGTCGTTTGACGCGGTTCAAAAAGCCAACTCTGGACATCCGGGTGCGCCAATGGGTATGGCTGATATTGCCGAAGTTTTGTGGCGCAAATTTTTGAAGCACAATCCAGCTGATCCTAATTGGCACAACCGTGACCGCTTTGTACTGTCAAACGGTCATGGCTCGATGCTTATTTATTCATTGCTACATTTATCAGGTTATGATGTCAGCGTTGATGACCTAAAAGGCTTTCGTCAGCTGCATTCAAAAACCCCAGGTCACCCTGAGTATGGCTATACCCCTGGTGTTGAGACGACGACTGGTCCACTAGGACAAGGTATTGCTAATGCCGTTGGTTTTGCGATTGCAGAGAAGACACTCGCAGCGCAGTTCAACCGTGACGGTCATAATATCGTTGATCATCATACCTATGCGTTCTTAGGCGATGGCTGCTTGATGGAAGGTATCAGTCATGAAGTGTGCTCGCTCGCTGGCACATTAGGTCTTGGCAAATTGGTATTCTTCTATGATGACAATGGCATCTCAATCGATGGTAATGTTGAAGGTTGGTTCACTGATGATACCGAAGCTCGCTTTGAGTCGTACGGCTGGCAAGTGATCAAAGTTGATGGTCATGATACTGATGCGATCACGCAGGCAACTGAGCAAGCAATTGCAGAAACTGCTAAGCCAAGCCTAATTATTTGCAAAACGACTATCGGTGCTGGTAGCCCGAACAAGCAAGGTCTAGCGGCTAGCCACGGTGCGCCACTTGGTGATGATGAAATCGCCTTGACTCGTGATGCGCTGTCTTGGAAACATGCCCCATTTGAATTAGATGACGAAATCTATGAAGCGTGGGATGCCAAAGCCAAAGGCGACGTGCAGCAAAAGAACTGGGATGCTGACTTTGTAGCGTACAAAAAAGCCTACCCAGAGCTGGCAGCAGAACTATCACGCCGCCTAAATGGTGAGTTGCCTGCTGACTTTGCTAGCCAAGCACAAGCCTACATTCAGCAAACGCAAGAAGCGGGCGGTGATGTTGCTAGCCGTAAAGCCAGCCAAAACGCGATCAACAGCTTGCAGCCATTATTGCCAGAACTACTAGGCGGCTCAGCAGATTTAGCGGGCTCGAACCTCACGCTATTTAAAGGCGCTAAAGGCATCGAGAAAGATGCTGATGGCAACTATATCTATTATGGTGTGCGCGAGTTCGGTATGACCGCGATTGCCAATGGTATTGCATTGCATGGCGGCTTTATCCCTTACGTAGCGACGTTCCTGATGTTTATGGAATATGCACGTAACGCGGTACGCATGGGCGCACTGATGAAGCAGCGCGTTATCCACGTCTATACGCATGACTCTATCGGTCTGGGTGAAGATGGCCCGACGCATCAGCCAGTTGAGCAATTGACCAGCCTACGTACCACGCCAAACCTACGTACATGGCGTCCTTGTGATGCGACTGAATCTGCTAGCGCTTGGGTAGAAGCAATCAAATCAGAAAATAACCCATCAGCATTGATCTTTAGCCGTCAAAGCTTGCCACATCAAGCACGTGATAGCGAGCAAGTCGCGAACATCACCAAAGGTGGTTATGTACTGGCGAAAGAGCAAGGCGAGCTACAAGCCATCATCATCGCAACCGGTTCAGAAGTTGGCCTAGCGATGCAAGCGCACAAGACACTTAGCGAAAATGGTATTGGCGTCCGTGTGGTGTCTATGCCATGTGCCGAGATTTTCGTTGAGCAAGATGCTAGCTATCGCGAAGCGGTATTGCCTGCCAATATCCGTGCTCGCGTCGCAGTCGAAGCCGCGCATGTAGATTACTGGTATAAGTTCGTTGGTCTAGATGGCAAAGTCATCGGTATGACCACTTATGGCGAGTCAGCACCAGCCAGCGACTTGTATAAAGAGTTTGGTATTACGACTGACGCTGTGGTTGAAGCGGTAAATAGTTTGGTGTAATAAACCTGACTTAATTAGTGTTTGAAAAATAGCTGCTAGAGAAATCTGGTGGCTTTTTTTATGGTTTGATTTTTGGCTTTAGAGTCGTTCTTTACTCTCAATTATATTGGGACTGGTACTAAAAAAATAACTACTGTAATCATGATTAGAGCGTATCTCAACATAGTGATTTAGTGGTAAATTAGGATAGACTGATTTCTCACAAAGCTAAGTTTTACTTCTTATGCAGTTCTCATATAAAAATAAATGACATGATTAGAGAGTTGGGAAATTAAATGGAGAATATCGAATTGGCAAATGGTATTGCATGGCTAGAGCAGATTGGACTAAGCGAAGGATTGATAGCAGCGTGCATAGTTGGGATCTTTGGGTTGTGTGGTGTTATTGTTTCTTTAAATTTTGAGCGGAAAAAAGAGTATAAAGCTTTTTTGAGAATGAAGTTTGAGGAGTTGGTTATTAGATTAGTGGATTTTGCAACTCTTATTAAGGAAGCCGAAGCCAAACGTTTTTTAAATAATTATGAGAAAGATTTAGATATCGATAAGCTTTACAGAGAGGGTGGCAAGATAGAAATATTAATAGCTCTGTATTTTCCAGAGCTTGAAGAAAAATACGTATTATTTTTAAAAGCAGGAGGAGATTTATTAACTGCACAGCGTGAGTATGAAGTGAGTCCGAGTGACGATGTTTTAAATAAACTTAAACAGTATGAGGAAGGATTTGACAAGATTTATGATGATTTCTATGAACATATTAAATTGTGCTCTTCTACTTATGCTTAGCCGTTAAAGCGTCGTAACAGAGTATGAATAAAATACATTCAATACAGACAATCTCAAACTCGATGAGTCTTATTGGTACGCCTAGTACATTATACAACTATTCTGAAGATAGTCATTATGTCCCTAAAATCCACTTTTAAAGGTTTCTTAGGTGAAACTGTCATCAACGTCGCCATGTGGCTCAAGCTTGAAAAAGACGTTTATCATCGGCTAAACAATGTCACTTTGCCATTAGCCAATGGTGGTAGTACGCAAATCGATCACGTCATCGTTTCCGTATACGGCATCTTTGTGATTGAGACCAAAAACTATAAAGGCTGGATATATGGTAGCGAGAAGCAAAAGCAGTGGACGCAATCATTCCCAAATGGAAGCAAGTTCAAATTCCAAAATCCGCTACGTCAAAACTACTTGCACATAAAGACGCTTGCTGATTTATTAGACTTGGAGCTGAGCTACTTCCATTCGATGATTGCTTTTATCGGTGAGTGCGAGTTAAAAACCCGCGATGAATTGCCCGAAAATGTATTGACCACTGGCATGGTGTCTTATGTAAAGAAGAAAGAAGATAGGCTACTCACCGAAGACGAGGTCACATCTATCGTCGAGCAGATCGAGAGCAATAAATTTAGCAAGTCATGGCGCACCAATCGCCAACACAAAGCCTATCTAAAAGACAAGCATAGCAACCCAAGTAAGAATACTGAGAATCCTACACCTGAGTCTATAATAAAAGAAACCGTTGATAGAACTATCCTAAAGAGTAGAGAGGTGCATCGATGGTCTGGTCAAACTGAGATTGACTCTAGCGAGTTACCGATCGATAGTTTGAATACTCAGCAAATAATCAAACCGCATGATATGGCTGATAAGGTTTTTCTTACGCCATTTGAGATTGTAGAATCTGAGCCAAAAGTGAATAAACCTGCGATACTTAAAGTGACAGACCATGACGCTAATATCGATCAAGCGCCAACCTGCCCAAGATGCAACGGCGAGATGGTCAAACGTGTGGCAAAAAATGGCGCACGCAAAGGACAGTCCTTTTATGGGTGCGCGCAGTTTCCTAAATGCCGCGGCGTAGTAAATGTTGATTAACTACTAGTCACATTACCCGTATATTTCTTCCAAACGCAGACAAGCTACCAATCGACCATCCCATTCGCGCAGTTGTGGCTCGATTTCGCTGCACTGCGAGGTCGCATATGGACAGCGTTTATGTAGAGCGCAGCCACTTGGCGGATTAAGCGGGCTTGGTAGCTCACCTTGTAGCGTCAAATCTTTCTTTTGGCCATTTACTGTGGGTGCAGCCGCCAGTAATGCGATGGTATAAGGATGTTTTGGCGCATTATAAATGGCTTCTTTGGGCCCGTGCTCGACCGCTTGACCTAAGTACATGACCATCACATCATCAGCGACATGACGTACGACTGACAAGTTGTGCGAGATAAAGACGTAGGCAGTACGATACTCATCTTGCAAATCCATAAACAGATTTAAGACCTGCGCCTGAATCGATACATCGAGCGCGGAGGTCGGCTCATCAGCGACGACGATTTTAGGATTGAGCATCATCGCGCGGGCGAGGGCAATCCGCTGGCGCTGACCACCCGAAAACATATGTGGGAAACGCCCAGCATGTTCAGGACGCAGGCCGACATTTCTCATCATCTCATTGATTTTGTCACGCTTTTCTTCTTTCGACAGGTTGGTATGAATATCTAATGGCTCTGTCAATTGATAGGCGATAGTATGACGCGGATTCAAGCTACCATAAGGGTTTTGGAAGACCATTTGAATTTCGGTACGTAAGTTTTTGAGCGCCTTTCTACTATAGCCAGTGGTGGCTTCGTCGTTGATAAAAAGCTCGCCCTGCGTCGGCTGCTCGATGAGTGTCAGTTGGCGGGCAAGAGTAGATTTGCCGCAGCCGGATTCACCGACGACTGCCAATGTCTTGCCAGCCTCAAGCTCAAAAGAGATACCGTTCAGCGCTTTGACATACGCTTTTGGTTTACCCAATCCTTGTGATACCGGATAGTGCTTATGTAGATTGTCTGCTTTTAAAACCACTTTATTACTCATACTTGTGACTCCAAAGTAGCAGCGTGAGAGATAGGGGTGCGAGCAGTAGGATCGGCATAAATGCAGCGCACTTTGCCATTTGGTGTGTCCAAAATAGGCGGCGGCACGTCACAAGCAGGCTCTTTATATGGGCAGCGAGGAGACAATAAGCACCCGCTTGGGCGATCATATTGGCTTGGTACGACCCCAGGCAAGCTATTTAATCGATCTTGTCCGATAGCCAGCTCAGGAATGGCTTGTAAGAGCGCCTCTGTGTAAGGATGTGCAGGATGTTGAAAAACCTCTGGCACGGTACTGGTTTCAACCACTTGTCCAGCATACATGACCGCGACATCACGCGAGTTTTGTGCAACAAGGCCCAAATCATGGGTAATCAAAACCATCGCCATTTGTTTTTCACGTTGTAGACGACCCAGCAAATCCATGATCTGCGCTTGTACGGTGACATCAAGTGCGGTGGTCGGTTCATCGGCGATGAGCAGTTTTGGTTCACACGCAAGCGCCATCGCAATCATAACGCGCTGGCTCATACCGCCTGAGAGTTGATGTGGATACACTTTGAGTCGGTTTTTGGCGTCAGGCATTTCGACCAACTCTAACAGCTCTAATATGCGTGCCTGTACTGCTGCACCGCGCAAACCAAGATGCTTGCGCAGTACTTCACCCAGCTGCATCTCAACGGTAAAGCTTGGGTTGAGGCAAGACATCGCATTTTGAAAGATCATGGAGATGTCTTTGCCAATGATGCCGCGTTTTTCTTTGGCAGGCATACTGATCATGTCTTTATTATCAAACATCACTCGCTTGGCGCGGACGGTGGCAGACGGCGGCAATAGTCCCATTAGTGCCATCATCGTGACTGACTTACCTGAGCCGGATTCACCAACGACAGCGATGACTTCACCTTGTGTGATTTTTAAAGACACATCATCGACAGCACGAAAGGCACGCTTTCCTTGACCAAAAGTGACCGACAGATTTTCGATGTCCAATAACAGCGGCGCGTCTGTTGTTGATGCACCATTCATAGAAGTATGAGCGTTAGGCGTTTTAATTAAAG
This sequence comes from Psychrobacter sp. UBA2514, assembly GCF_002341255.1. Taxonomy (NCBI): domain Bacteria; kingdom Pseudomonadati; phylum Pseudomonadota; class Gammaproteobacteria; order Moraxellales; family Moraxellaceae; genus Psychrobacter; species Psychrobacter sp. UBA2514. Next base: position 21,823 of record NZ_DDNS01000048.1, on the reverse strand, counting down.
GTTCAGTCATCTTAGGTCACCTGCTTTAATTTGGGATCGAGCGCGTCACGCAGGCCATCACCCGTCAAGTTAATCGACAATGCAGCCAAGAAGATAGCGACACCTGGCCAAATAGCGAGCCAAACGTTACTTTGAATGTATTGACGAGCCGTACCGAGCATCGCGCCCCATTCAGCATCAGGTGGCTGTACCCCAAAGCCTAAGAAACCAATCGCACCCGCTTCTAAAATAGCAGAGGAAAAAATCATCGTTGCTTGTACGATGAGCGGTGCCATGCAGTTGGGCAAAATTGTGATGAATAATAAACGCAGCACACCAGCACCCATCACCTGCGAGGCGATAAAGTACTCACGTTGTAGCTCTACCATTGCGGTGGCACGAGTCAGACGAATAAAAGGCGGTGTACAGACCAAAGCGATGGTAATAATCGTATTGGTCATAGAGGGCCCTAAGATAGCGGCAATGATGATCGCTAGTAGTAAGCTGGGGTATGACATCAAAATATCATTGACCAGCATGACCGCTTTGCCCCAAACTTTGGGCCAAAAGGCAGCACTAAGTCCTAAAGAGATGCCGACCAACATCGCAAGGGTCGTTGCGCTCAGACCGATAAATAAAGAGTAACGCGCGCCATACATCACCCGAGACAAGGTATCTCGTCCAGCATCATCCGTGCCTAGCCAAAACATCGCATCACCACCACTTAAAAAGGCTGGCGGCAGCTGCTCTTGACCCGTAAACAACTCGTAAGGATCATGGGGGGCAATTGCGGGCGCGAGTATGGCAACAATAACCATTAGCATGAGAATAATAAAACCCAACACCGCGCCCTTGTTTCGGCAAAAGGTCGATAAAAATAGCTGCCAAGACGATGGCGGTGTGGCAGCCATCAGATTGACATCAGAGGGGAGAACAGAAGGCTTCATGAGCAGTTCCTATAGTGGCTAGCGCAGTGACATTTTTTAGAATTTTGTTCCTAAAAAAGTACTAAGCATTGCTAAAACATCACTTCAGCGCCAATCATCACTATTTATAATATAAGTATTTATCAATGTGACATTGCAACAGTGCAACATTGTGACATTAAGAGGTATGTCGAATACGCGGATTGATCAGACCATACAAAATATCAATAAATAAACTGACCAAAATCAAGGCAGTGGCGACCAACAAAATACCGTTTTGCACAATGGGGTAATCACGAGTGAAAAAGCCATCGAGAAGCCAATTACCAACACCCGGCCAGCTAAAGATAGTCTCGGTAATAATCGCGCCTGCAAGCAAGGTTGCCATTTGTAAGCCAACCACAGTGACGACAGTGATTAGCGCGTTACGCATCACGTGTACCATGATCACGCGGCGTGGCGATAAACCCTTGGCGCGAGCCGTACGCACATAGTCTTCATCCAACACTTCCAACATCGCAGAGCGTGTCATCCGCGCGATCATCGCGAGTGGAATGGTCGATAAGGCAATCGATGGCAAGATAAAGTGTTTGACCACATTCCAAAAAGCGCCCGGTTCCCCTGAGGTGAGAGAGCCAAGCAACCATGAGCCGTACAAGGGATGGACATCCAAGAACTGTGCGACAGAGATCACACCAGCAACGGGTAAAAGGCCAAGATAGTGAGCGAATATACCTGTCAGAATAGGGCCTAGTAAGTAGATCGGCATCGAGTATCCTGCCAGCGCCCCTGACATCAGAGTATAGTCAATCCAAGTACCACGGCGTAGTGCGGCAAAGATACCCAAGCTCACACCAATCACACTAGCAATGACAATCGCACATAGCGCCAACTCTAACGTTGGAACGAAGTGCGCAAAAAAGTCTTGTAACACAGGAGAGCGAGTACGAAAGGATTGACCAAAGTCACCCGTCAATATACCCGTCAAGTAATCCCAGTACTGAACGATAAGGGGTTTGTCTAATCCCAGTCTTTCTAGGGCGCGAGCATGTAGCTCTGGATCCACCATACGCTCACCCATCATGATTTCGACTGCATCGCCTGGTACGAGACGGATTAGAGTAAAAGTCGATAGCGTGAGGCCAAGATAGACAGGAATAAGAATGGCGATACGGCGCAGAATATAAAGTAGCATAGGCTGCTCAATAGTTGTGATTCAATGAGTGGAGTAGTAGCAATGAATGAGGTCGTCCGTGACCATGCCCTTAAATCAAAAGTACTTAAATCAAAAGTACTCAGGTGAAAGGTGCTCAAATGAAAAGTATGTGGGTCAAAAAGCAATCAACTCATATAAATACGGCTGGAACAGAGATTCTGAGCCAGCCGAATACAAATCAAATAATAGTGCATGTCGTACCGGACGTAATTAGCTAAGGTTATTCAACGTTCACGCCATCGAAGCGTACAGCACCAAGTGGACTGATTTTGAAATCCACAACGTTTGGTGCAGTGAACACGGTGACTACCGAATGCGCCATAGTCGTCCAAGGAAGCTGCTCTTTGAAGATCTGCTGAGCTTGTACATAGTCATCCACACGCTCATCTTGATTGGTGACCTGACGTCCTTTCATGACCAAATTATCAAAGTCTTTATTACACCAACGTGAGTAGTTATTACCACCGACCGCGTCACAAGACAGTAATGAGCCCAACCAGTTATCTGGATCACCATTATCACCCGTCCAACCTGCCAAGATCACATCAGGCTCGCCTTTCGCCGCGCGTTTTAGGTATTCGCCCCACTCATAAGTAACCAGTTTGGCATTGACGCCAATCTTCGCCCAATCTGCTTGGAGCATTTCAGCCATGAGTTTGGCATTAGGGTTATATGGACGTTGAACAGGCATGTACCATAAGTCGATGTTCATATTGTCCGCGCCAGCTTCTTTAATCAGCGCTTTTGCTTTTTCAACATCATAAGGTGCATCTTTTAAAGAGTCGTCGTAGCCCCACTGCGTAGGCGGCATTGGGTTGGTTGCCTTGAGACCTTCGCTTTGATAGACAGCATTGATGATCGCGTCTTTATTGATCGCCATATCCAATGCTTGACGTACTTTAAGATCACTTAGCTTTGGCTTTTCAACGTTGTAGCCCACATAACCGACGTTGAAACCTGGTTGATCAAGAACGGTGGCTTTACCAGATTTTTTGACCGATTCAATTTCGGCAGGCTTTGGATAAGCGGACACATGACATTCACCCGCTTGTACCTTTTGGGCGCGAACAGCTGAATCTTTAGTAATAACAAACACAAGGTTGTCGATGTAGATGTTGTCTTTGTCCCAATAGTCTGGGTTTTTGGTATAACGGATTTGCGCGTCTTTTTGATAGGACGTAAAGACGAAAGGCCCAGTACCAACAGGTTTGTTATTGATATCAGGCTCATTACCAGAGGCCATCAACTGATCTGCATATTCAGCAGAGTTGATATAAGCAAATGGCATCGCTAGGTTTTGTAAAAATGGGGCATTGACTTCGTTAAGCGTGACTTTGACAGTATAGTCGTCGACCTTTTAGATATTTGAGATGATATCAGGTAATCCCATGCCAACTGAATAGGGGAATTCTGCAGGGTAAGCTTTGTTAAATTCAAAGTCTGGGTTGGTGAGACGTTTTAATGTAAAAATCAGATCGTCTGCGTTGAAATCGCGACTTGGTGTGAAATAATCGGTTTTACCGAACTTGACGCCTTTTCGAAGATTAAAGGTATAGGTCTTACCATCTTCGCTAATATCCCAGCTTTCAGCGAGTCCTGGCTGAATTTCAGTCCCATCTCTTTTAAACTGTACCAAACCGTTATAGATAGGATAAGCACTCGCATCAAAATCGGTGCCGGCGGTGTACTGTGCGGGATCGAAACCAGCTGGGCTGCCTTCTGAACAATAAAGTAGGGTTTTAGCGGCTTTTGCATCTGAGCTGGCAGCAGACTCGTCAGTGGTTTTATTGTCGCCACTACAGGCGCTTACACCCAAGATAAGCGTGGCCAACAGCGTCAGTTTAAAGAATGATTTTTGCATTATTACGTCCCATGTAATGATAGGTAGTTGCTTATAAATTGCTATGCCTGTCTGAGGAATTAGCAAACTTTCAACTGCTTTTGGTATATTTATTTTGAAGATATATTATTTACAAAAAGATACATATATAAAGTTGAGAAAGATTTAATTTATATAATGTAGAACATATCGTTATAAATAAGTCGTTTGAATATACTCTCATAAATAGCGATAATGCAAGAAATCTTTGAAATAATTTAATAAAAAAGACGATTTCTATTATTTTAGAGAGCTAATACACCCAAAAAAGGTAACTTTTACGAATTTCGACAGTAAAATTCATAATAAAAAGTTATTAGTATACATGTATATTAATAAATTAGTTACTTTTCGGATACAAATATTTTTATTGTTGTGATGATAGACAAGCGTATAAATGACAATGATTTTTAAAAATCAGTGGATTATTGAGCAGCTGCTGACTATTTGGTGCGGTAGCTATTAGATGCTGTGGTTATTAGGTGCTGCTATGATTTGTTTTTATTAAATCAGCCAGTTTTTCCCCAATATCATAGGACAAGCTAAGACTGTCATATGGGGTACATTATTTAAGATTAATGCTACCTAGTTTTGCGTCAAACGTCCTTATATCGTACAGATTTCTGAGCGTACGATAAAGCGTTTGCCTTCAGGGATTTCTAACGAAAAACTCGCACCGCGACCATTGACGACATCAATGGTCAAATCGGTATGCTGCCATAGATTGTATTGTGCGCGTCCCATATAAAATGGACAGCCAACAAGCTCACCAACCAGCACATCCTGACCGCCTACTTTAAACTCTCCTAATGGATAGCACATCGGCGAGCTACCATCACAGCAGCCACCTGACTGATGAAACATCAGCTTTCCATGCTTGGACTTTAGTAGCTCAATCAACGCTTTACACGACTCTGTTGCTGCCAGTTTCATATCGTACTCCTTCTTATGGCCCATCCATGGTTTATATAATTGCTCTCTAGTATCAGTATGCCACAGTCAAATCAAAAAGGTCGCATCATCTTCAGACACATCACAACTGGCATATGACTAAAAAGATACGACCTTCGGCTGATAATTGACAGTTGGAATAACTATGTAATAAGCTTATAACACTGTCATTTTACTATCCGTTATTGATTATAGTCGATGACGATACGACCTTCGATTTTGCCATTACGCATCCGCTCAAAAATATCATTGATGTTCTCTAACGGCTCAGCTTTGACGGTCGCTTTGACTTTGCCAGCCGCTGCTATATCTAGCGACTCTTGTAAGTCAAGACGTGTGCCAACGATAGAGCCGCGTATAGTGATACCATTGAGTACAGTATCAAAGATTGACACCGGGAAGTCGCCAGTGGGGAGCCCGTTACATACTAAAGTACCACCGCGACGTAACATGGTTAAGGCTTGATCAAAAGCTTTTGATGATACTGCAGTGACTAACACGCCATGAGCACCGCCGATCTGCTCTTGGAGATACTCGCCAGGATCGGTGTCTTTAGCGTTGACGATGACTTTGGCGCCCAGCTTTTTGGCGAATTCAAGCTTCTCATCGTCGATATCGACCGCCGCGACATTAAGGCCCATGGCAATGGCGTACTGAACGGCCATGTGCCCAAGTCCGCCGATACCTGAAATCACTACCCAATCACCAGGCTTGGTATCCGTCATTTTTAGGCCTTTATAGACAGTGACACCTGCGCATAAGACAGGGGCAATCTCTACAGAGTCGACGCTTTCTGGGATAATGCCTACATAGTCGGCGTCCGCCAGGACATACTCTGCAAAGCTACCATTCACCGAATAACCTGAATTTTCTTGCTTTAGGCACAACGTCTCCCAGCCACCTAAACAATGCGTACAGTGTCCGCAAGCAGAGTAGAGCCAGGGCACACCGACTCGGTCGCCTTCTTTGACGTGATGGACGTTGTCGCCGACAGAGGTGATGATACCGACGCCTTCGTGTCCAGGGATAAATGGTGGACTTGGTTTGACTGGCCAATCTCCTTCAACGGCATGAAGGTCCGTGTGACAGACGCCTGAGGCCTCCATTTTTACTAAAATCTGACCGGCACCTACGGTTGGGATGTCGACTTCTTCGATTTTTAAGTCTTGACCGAACTCATGTAATACAGCGGCTTTCATTTTGTTAGTCATGATAAGTTCTCTTTTATGGGTGATTGATAGATGTCGATATACAAAGTTGTTGCGATATTGCATTCAAAATATGCAAACACCGTATTTTGAACGCAAGACTGCTACAAATTTTTCCTGCTGTGCGCCTAAGCGCATTAGAGGATATAAAAATTCGTTTCAGTTTTTTTATTTAGATCTTTGTAGCGAGCGGGCTATGTAACACTTGTGATAACCCGCTCCATGATTAGAAATGATGGTTTAGAAGAAGCCCATTTTTTTAGGGCTGTACGACACCAGCATGTTTTTGGTTTGCTGATAGTGGTCGAGCATCATTAAATGGTTTTCACGTCCGATACCAGATTGTTTGTAACCACCGAACGCTGAATGTGATGGATAAATATGATAGCAGTTGGTCCATACGCGGCCTGCTTGGATACCACGTCCGAAGCGGTAAGCTTTGTGTACACTACGTGTCCAAACGCCCGCGCCTAAACCATACAAGGTGTCATTGGCAATCTGCATGGCTTCGTCATCGTCTTTAAAAGTAGTCACGGCAAGGACAGGTCCAAAGATCTCTTCTTGGAACACGCGCATATCGTTGGTGCCTTCAAAGATAGTTGGTTTGACGTAGTAACCGTCTGTCAAGTCGCCATCGTGCTTGGCTTGTTCACCGCCGACGAGCACTTTTGCGCCTTCTTTTTTACCGATATCAAGATAAGATAGGATTTTCTCTAATTGATCTGAGCTGGCTTGCGCGCCAATCATGGTGTCGGTATCTAATGGGTTGCCCATCTTGATGGCTTCAACGCGGGCGATACAGCGTTTGATGAACTCATCATAGATGCTCTCATGAACGAGTGCCCGCGATGGACAGGTGCAGATTTCACCTTGGTTCAGTGCAAACATCACTAGACCTTCGACAGCTTTGTCCAAGAAGTCATCGTCCTCATCCATAACATCGGCAAAGAAGATGTTAGGGCTTTTGCCACCAAGCTCTAACGTCACTGGAATGATGTTTTCGCTCGCGTACTGCATAATGAGGCGGCCAGTGGTAGTCTCACCTGTAAAGGCAACTTTATTGATACGAGGGTTTGAGGCAAGTGGTTTACCCGCTTCGACACCAAAGCCATTGACGACGTTTAGCACGCCTTTTGGCAAGATATCAGCGATGCCGATGGTCTCTAACATGAACAGAATAGAAACTGGCGTTTGTTCGGCTGGCTTTAGAACGACACAGTTACCAGCAGCAAGGGCAGGTGCTAGCTTCCATACGGCCATTAGGATAGGAAAGTTCCAAGGAATGATTTGACCGACGACACCAAGTGGCTCATGAAAATGATAAGCCACAGTGTCTTCGTCAATCTGACTGATACCGCCTTCTTGTGCGCGAATGGCGCTGGCAAAATAACGGAAGTGATCAATGGCTAGAGGGATGTCGGCTGCGAGTGTCTCACGAACAGGCTTGCCGTTTTCGTAACATTCGGCAATCGCAATCGCTTCTAGGTTGGCTTCCATGCTGTCAGCTATTTTGAGTAACAAGTTGGCACGTTCAGTAACACTGGTTTTGCCCCATGCGTCTTTGGCAGCATGCGCCGCGTCTAGGGCTTTTTCGATATCGGCTTCTTTTGAGCGGGCGACTTGGCAAATAGTTTTACCATCGATGGGGCTTGTGTTATCAAAATACTCTCCATCGACAGGAGCGGTCCACTCACCATTAATAAAGTTATCGTATTTTTTGCGGAATTGGACCGGACTGTTTTCAGTGTTGGGATAAGCGTATAACATTAACCACTCCTTGTTGTGTATGATGGTTATTTAAAATATGACTATTTAGAGATAGCCATTGAAAAATAAACCCTTGGTATTCCTAACCAATTTATTATTCTATCGTACTGAACTTTTGTACAGGACGATAATGACTTTTTATAATGATATAATTTGTATCACAAAACTTTCGGTTATACGATATAGGGCGGTTAAAGTGGTTCGCAAAGCGGATGCAGCTGTTATAATTGTGAGCATCTACTTTGGCTTGCTGTGGTCAATTAATTAACCAGAGCGGCTTTCTTTTTTATACTATTTCTTTTCATAATATTGGTTGGTTTGGGTCTATGCGTCAATCTTCTGCTCTTGATATTCTAAAAACAGGTCAAAACGTCTTTTTGACTGGCTCAGCAGGTTCAGGTAAGACGTATACCCTCAATCAATACATCGATTATCTACGCGCTCGCCGTGTACCTGTTGCGGTGACGGCCAGTACTGGTATTGCCGCCACGCATATGAATGGCACAACGATTCATAGTTGGTCGGGTATTGGTATCAAAGATGAGCTGTCTGATCGCGATTTGACCAATTTATCTCGTAAGCAGTTTTTGGCAGACAGATTGAAAGACACGGCAGTACTGGTCATCGATGAGATATCGATGCTACATGCCAAGCAGCTCAATTTGGTCAGCCAAGTGCTCAAGCATGTCCGCAAAAACGACAAAGCCTTTGGCGGCATCCAAGTCGTGGTCGCAGGAGATTTTTTTCAGTTGCCACCGATTGGTAGTAAAGGCGAGAGCAATCGTGAAAAGTTCGCCTTTATGTCTGAGGCGTGGCTCGATGCCAAATTTCATATTTGCTATCTGTCAGAGCAGCATCGACAGGTTAGCGAAGCGGCAAATGGTGGTTTAGACTTAGATGATATTCTCAACCAAATCCGTCGTCAGGAAGTGACCTTTGAGGCGATTGCCGCTTTAGAGAATACTTACGATCAAAGCGTCGATATCAAGCGTACTCGCCTGTACACGCACAATCTCAATGTCAATAAGATTAATGACAAGGAGCTGGCACTGTTAGACGGTGAGATGATGCGTTTTGAAGCCACAACCACGGGCGATAGTAAGCTGGTTGAAACCTTAAAAAAGACCGTACGTACTCAAGACGAGTTGGTTCTCAAGGTGGGCGCCAAGGTCATGTTTATCAAAAACAATGCCGAGCTTGGGGTGTCCAACGGGACGATGGGTGAGCTGATTGGTTTTGCTGCGGTCAAAATAGAGGATAAGGAAAGTAGTGACGCGTTAATCGAAGACGATAGCAGCGATGACATTGATGAGGAAGCTGCTGGCGAAAAAACGGCAAAAGCTAAGAAGTCCGCTGCTAAAAAAGACAAAGAAAAGCCAAAGTCGAAGAAACCAACGACCCAGAAAATGCCTGTCGTGCGGCTTAATTCAGGACGAGAAGTCATCGCTGAGCCTGAGGAGTGGATCATCGAAGATGAGACGGGTGAGGTGCTAGCAAGTTACTTACAAGTACCGCTGTGTCTGGCATGGGCGATCACCATTCACAAGTCGCAAGGCATGACCCTCGATGCCGCTGAGATTGATTTATCGCGTACCTTTGAGTTGGGACAAGGTTATGTGGCCTTATCACGTCTCAAATCGCTGGCAGGATTGCAGCTACTGGGTATGAATGACATGAGCTTGCAACTTGATCCACTGGCACGCGGCGCAGACAAGCGGTTTTTGGTCCTGTCTGAAGAGGCTGATGCCAACTATGCGATGCTGGATGAAGAAAGTATGCAGCAGGCGCATGAGAAGTTTGTTTTAAAGTCAGGTGGTACGCTCAGTCAATCCGTGATTGACGCCTATGCCGCGCTGCAAAAAAAGCGCCGCGAACAGCAACAAGCGCAAATCGATAAAAAACAGAAATTAGGCAATCAAGTCTCTGACAAATCAGAGAGCACTTTGCTTGCAACCAGAGTGCTATTAGAAGAGAGCTTGACTATTGCGGAAATCTCACAAGCGCGTCAACTATCACAGTCCACCATCATGCGCCACATCGGCGAGCTAAAATCACAAGATCCAAGCCTTGCCTGCGATCATCTACGTCCAGAGGATGAGGTCATGACAGCGGTTGGCAACGCTTATGTCGCCATCAAAGTTGCCAATAACCCCAATGACTTCAATGATGATGGCAGTATCAAACTGCGTCCGATATTCGATCATCTCAAGCAAAGCATTGACTACAACACCATTCGTTTGGCATTGATTTTTATCACGCCATAGTTTGTTATGACAAGATAGATTTTACGACACTGTCGGTTTTTTGAACAAAAAATATTGAACCAACTGTTAGAGCACGTCTAAAGCGACAACGCCCATTCTTTATATCCCTTTATAGCGATATCTTTTATGCCTGATTTTTCTAGCGCCACTTATCAATTGACCTCTGACCCGATAGCGGCGACCTATCGTACCACTGGGGAGCACTCACAGCCATTGAGAGTGGCTATTAATGGTTTTGGTCGTATCGGGCGCAATGTACTGCGCGCCTTGCTAGAGCGCTTTGAAGTATTAGGACGTGCAATCCATGTCGTCGCAATTAATGACTTGGCACCAGCAGATATTTTGTTGCATTTATTAAAATTTGATAGCACGCACGGTCGCTTAAGCCGCTTGGGGGTCAGTGCTGATATTATCGAGAGCGGGGCCGATAACGAGCATAAAACTCAGCTCTGTCTCACCAAAAACACTTTGACTTATTGTATCAATATGCTTTCAGAACCCAATCCACAAAACCTACCTTGGCAGTCGCTAGGGGTCGATGTGGTACTAGAGTGCACCGGTCACTTTCGCTCGTATGAGCAAGCGATGCTGCACATCCATGCAGGCGCACAGCAGGTGATCATCGGTGCAGCGCCATTCGATGATGTGGATGCTTGTATCGTTATGGGGGTCAATACAGATGCGCTCATGCTTGATTTACCGATTATATCCAGCGTTTCTTGTACCACGCAGGCATTGGTGCCGCTGATTGACACATTGGATAAAGCGTTCGGCGTCAAGTCCGCTATGATGACAGAGATTCATGCGGTTACCGCCGATCAGACGGTGCTCGATCAAGCGCATCGAGATCCCAGACGGGCGCGTGCTTCTGGCTACAATATTATCCCAACGACCTCGAGTAGTATTGCTGCGACGGAGCGGGTATTGCCAGCGATGGCGGGCAAAATAAATGGACATTCAATACGGGTGCCCACCATCGATGTGGCAGCGATTGATGTGACCTTTGTATTTGATACGCCAGAGGTCAGCGTTGATGCTATCCGTGACGCCCTTCAATCTGCCAGTCAGACGCATTTATGTGACATCATGGCTTATATGGATGAGCCGTTGGTCTCTAGTGATTTTATTCATCAAACTGAGTCGCTTATCATAGATGGTCAGCAGCTCATGCAGGTAGGCGAGCAGTACAAGGTTTTTGCGTGGTACGATAATGAATGGGGTTATGCCAACAGACTGCTCGATATGTGCCTGCATCTGGCCTCAAGCAAGCGACAAACCAGTGATTCAAAGGTATTTGCAAATTAATTGAATTTTTTTAGATTAGGGGCTTGCATTATAAAAGTATATCTATATAATGATGCACCAATGGAGACGTGGCAGAGCGGTTGAATGCAC
>NZ_DDNS01000048.1:3512-10120 GCF_002341255.1 Psychrobacter sp. UBA2514 | reverse complement strand
TGGCAGAGCGGTTGAATGCACCGGTCTTGAAAACCGGCAAGGGTTCATAGCCCTTCGAGAGTTCGAATCTCTCCGTCTCCGCCAAATGCTAAAAAGCCCCAATCAGTAATGATTGGGGCTTTTTTTATGGTGTATTTTATAAATACTGGACGACAGGCTCTATAAACCTCATAAAAGATCAAATGATGCGCAGTCCCACTATTTAGCTAATGAATTGCCAAACCTAATGCTTTGATCATCTGCCAATATAAGTGTGCCTTCTTTAATCTCGATCGTCATATCCTTCGTGTTTTTAATGGCACGCATGACATTGATGTCTTCGATACTACTCTCGATAATGATCTTGCCAGATTGTTCTGGCTCGATGGCTGGATCAAATTGTATGAGAGGAACATTGAAGTCTTTGCCTTGTTTCAGGTTGGCGTCTTTCATGGTTAGTGTGCCTTGAAAACTTTGTATTGCAACGTCTCCATGGTTGGATAGCATAAACTGCATTTTGACTTGGTTTAAGCTATCGCTATCACTGGTCTTAATCGGTAAGAGAGCGACAGGATACGTCTGTGCCGTCGCATTTGCTGTTTGACCTTTCACAATAGGACTTTTCTTGCCTGTTGGATTATTAGGATGCAGCCGCTCGTACTCACGCTGTTGTATGAGGGCCTGCTTGATAGTGGTACGCGGCATGGCGCCCGATTCATACGCATCGCTAAGCTTCATGCGTAGCATATATCGACTGAGTAGCTGCTGATCGTCGGCAGGTAATTGCTCAAAAGTCTGTCCCAGTTTTTTTTGCCATTGATCAGAGTCAGTCGGTATGGTTTTTTGGTCTGGATCCGTTTGTGGTGACGAGCAACCCGGTGCTATCGCTAGCATGGCGACTGCCATAGTCAGACACAACGTTTTATAAAAATGCTGCTGTAACCCCATCATCGTACCTCTCCTTATACATTTTCATCCTCATATTGAAATTGAGGATGCACCCCAATCATTGCGACTATTTTCTTAATATACCGTGTTTGGGAACAGGTTTTGTTTAGTTATCGCTAACCACAGTCGCAAACGTACGATAAGGTCAAAGAGTACATGCGTGTCGGTATGAGGCAAAAAAGAGTTCAGAGAGCAAGGTTAATCTATAAATTGTAATCTCACCTTTATAATAGCCACAAAAAAGACCAAGCTTGCGTGAGCAGACTTGGTCTTTTTGATAAAAATAGTGACAACGTTTTAGAGTCTCAGTCAATCTCAGCCAGATCGTTATGATTAATACGACTGATGAAGGATATTATTGATCGCTGTCTTGCAATTCAGATAAAGAGTGAGAGATATTGTTGTTATGGGTCACAACGATTGCCTCATCGATGATGCGCTGGCTCACACCGCGCTTACGTAACGTCTCAATAAATACTTCGTCATGAGCGAGCGTATAATCTTGATGGTCACGATCGAGTCCTTGACGAATATAAAGACGGATAAGCCCTTGAATGCGCTTAAAACCCAATTCTGAGCTGGTTGTTTCTAATAGGGCAATCATTTCTTCAGACAACCGAATACTGATCGGGCGCATGATTTTTTGCGGATGATCAGAGAACTTATTTTTTACACGTGCAGGTATCATAATAAACCATTATTTTTAGTGAGTAGGGGTAAAACACTCAAACAAAACGAACCCAATCAAAACTAATCTTACCATACAACAAAAATGCCAAAAAGAACACCGCTGCCATGCGAATATTATGATCAGTCAATATGAAAACGGCAACAATAAAAAAACCTTCATCAAATAGTGATGAAGGTTTTTCGTATATGGCTCTCCAACCTGGGCTCGAACCAGGGACACACGGATTAACAGTCCGTTGCTCTACCAACTGAGCTATTGGAGAATAAGCTGTCATAACTGCAAGTGTTTCAAGCTTTATAAAACAGTCATTACTTGGCTTGTTCGCGTTATGTGGGGCACATTTTAGCCAAGTCGTTAAAGGCTGTCAACCTTATTCTGAGATAAATTATAAATATTATCGCAATTATTATAAATAGGCGTTTATCCCTTATCAGATAGGACGTTTCAGAGCCTCTGCTCGTTCAATAGGGGCGTAAATAGGCCGATTTGCTCACAATGATACGTACGCTTATAAAAATAAAAGACGTTACGTAGAAGAATGCGCAAAAAGCGCACGCGAGTATTTAGATCGTAAGACAAAGCAGGTAATAAAAACAGTTCTATCTTGAAATAAAAGCCATTACGACATGCTTTGTCACAATAAAGTTGCAAGACAGCCCTTCACATTGGTAACAGAACTCTATAAAATACCGACCATTTGGTTTCTTTGCTATGTTTTATTAGCAGTTGCTTAAATAAAGGCGGTGCGCAAAAGATGAGTTCTACGACGATTGCCTACGGTTGCCTAACCATTGCCATTATATGTGAGGTGGTAGGGACGACATTTTTGGTGAAATCAGAGCAGTTTACCCGTTTAGGGCCGACGCTGATGATGGGGGCGCTGTATGCGCTCTCATTTTATTTATTGGCACAGACACTCAAGGTGATACCGCTAGGCATTGCTTATGCGTTATGGGGCGGGTTGGGCATTGTGCTCACATCGCTTGCAGGTTTGGTGCTATTTAAGCAAACCCTTGATACGGCAGCAGTGGTTGGCATTGCCATGATCGTTGGCGGTGTCGTTGTAATGAATTTATTGTCTAATTCTGTGGTGCATTGATATGAGTGTAGAAATAGAAAATCCTTATAAGCGTAAAAAACAGCCAGAAGTGGTTCGCCGTGCTCTGCTCGATCAAGCAGCACGGATCACGCTTGAGCAAGGGCTATCTAAAGTAACGTTTCAGGCAGTCGCTGATGCGGCAGGCGTGACAAAGGGCGGTGTGATGCATCATTTTGCAACAAAAAATGCCCTTGTGCTTGAAGTGTTTGATGATGCTATGGCGAAATTTGAGGCAGAAGTTGAGGCCGCTATGGCAAAAGATCCTGTGAGTCATGGCGCTTTTACCCGTGCTTATATCGATGCCACCATCAGTCTGGGCGAAAAAGCGCAAGAAGAATACGACAACCAAGCCACCTTATATGTATTGATGCTAGGTGATAGTGAACTACGTGAGCTGTGGGCCAAATGGGCCAACACGCAGTTAGAAAAACATGCCGCCACTGACGATACTGAAACCCTATGTATGGCTCGTCTGGTCGCTGATGGAATTTGGCTCTCCGACTTTTCAGGTATCAACATATCAGATAAAAAATCGCTACATGATCGATTGATAAAAATGACGCAACCTGACTTTGACAATCGTTCGGGTCAATAAATATCCGGATTGCTAACCATCCAACTTTAGAATTTTAACAATGACGATATGATTTGGTAAAACGGCGTTTTGTTGCCGCTTTTATCAATCCTCTCAAGGAGTATTTATGACAGATATCAACAATTTGACAGACATTATCGATTTAGAACAAGTGCAAACTGCCTATATTAATGGTCGCTACTTAGCGGTCGATGACACGCTCGCCACTTTTGAAGACATCAATCCAGCGACAGGTGAAGTGCTGGCAACCATTCAGCAAACCACCAATGAGCAGATTGATGATGCGGTCAAAGCGGCTCATAAAGGTCAAAAAATCTGGGCGGCGATGACCACCGTTGAGCGTGGTCGTATTCTCTCAAAAGCTGTTGAGATATTACGCTCGCGCAACGATGTGCTCGCATTACTTGAGACCAAAGACACGGGCAAAGCCTACTCTGAGACAAAGTATGTCGATATCGTCACGGGTGCTGATGTGGTTGAGTACTATGCAGGACTTGCGCCCATGATTGAAGGTCGTCAGATTCCACTGCGTGACACGAGCTTTGTCTATACTCGCCGCGAGCCGCTGGGTGTGGTCGCAGGTATTGGCGCATGGAACTATCCGATTCAGATTGCGATGTGGAAAGCCGCGCCTGCATTGGCTGCTGGTAATGCGATGATCTTTAAACCATCAGAAGTCACGCCGTTGACTGCCTTAAAACTGGCAGAAATCCTGACAGAAGCGGGACTGCCAGATGGTGTGTTCAATGTCGTGCAAGGCAACTATGAAGTGGGCCAAGCACTGACCAATCATCCAGATATCGCCAAGGTATCATTCACTGGTGGTGTGCCGACGGGTAAAAAGGTCATGTCGAGCGCGGCAAGCTCATCGCTAAAAGATGTGACCTTAGAGCTTGGCGGTAAGTCACCATTGATCATATTTGATGATGCTGATATCGATACCGCGGCTGATATCGCTATGATGGCGAATTTTTATAGTACTGGTCAGGTATGTACCAACGGCACGAGAGTATTTGTCCCAAAAGCGCTACAAGCCAAGTTTGAGCAAGCCATCTTAACGCGTGTTAATCGTATCAAACTGGGTGATCCAATGGACGAGAACATCAACATGGGTCCATTGGTCAGCTTCCCGCATATGGAGCGCGTACTTGGCTATATCGAGCAAGGGAAAGAGAGCGGCGCGCGTCTGCTAACGGGCGGCGCACGCGTCACAACAGACGCATTGGCTAATGGTGCTTTTGTTGAGCCGACCGTATTTACAGATTGTAGCGATGATATGACCATCGTCCGTGAGGAAATCTTTGGTCCAGTCATGTCAATATTGACTTATGAGAGCGAAGAAGAAGTCA
This sequence comes from Psychrobacter sp. UBA2514, assembly GCF_002341255.1. Lineage (NCBI taxonomy): Bacteria > Pseudomonadati > Pseudomonadota > Gammaproteobacteria > Moraxellales > Moraxellaceae > Psychrobacter > Psychrobacter sp. UBA2514. Next base: position 5,459 of record NZ_DDNS01000048.1, on the reverse strand, counting down.
TACGCCGCGCCAATGACACCGATTATGGCTTAGCAGCTGGAGTGGTGACGACTGATTTAAAGCGTGCGCATCGCGTCATTGCTCAGATCGAAGCGGGTATTTGCTGGTTGAACACGTGGGGTGAGTCAGCGGCACAGATGCCAGTGGGTGGCTACAAGCACTCAGGCGTTGGCCGTGAAAATGGTATCGAGGCGCTTGAGCATTATACTCAGACCAAATCTATCCAAGTAGAGTTGGGTGCGTTTGAATCGGTCTTTTAACGAGTGGTATTGAGAAAGTGAGCGCAGTTTGGGCCTGATAACGCTGTGCATTTGACCTTGCTGCTACCAAGTGATTTATATTTTTCCATATTATGGAGCATGTTATGACATCAACCACCCCTGAGTACGATTATATTATTGTTGGTGCAGGGTCAGCAGGTAATGTGCTGGCCACGCGTCTGACCGAAGACGCCAATATAAAAGTATTGCTACTAGAAGCTGGTCGTCCAGACTATCGATTGGATTTTCGTACCCAAATGCCAGCGGCGCTTGCAATGCCGCTGCAAGGAACGACCTATAACTGGGGCTACAAGACAGATCCTGAGCCATATATGAACAACCGTGTCATGGACTGTGGTCGCGGTAAAGGGCTGGGCGGTTCATCGCTTATCAACGGTATGTGCTATATACGTGGCAATGCGCTCGATTTTGACGACTGGGCAAAGATAAAAGGCTTAGAAGACTGGACGTATCTCGACTGCTTGCCGTACTTTAAAAAGTCAGAAAACCGCGATGTTGGCGAAAACGACTATCATGGCGTCGGTGGTCCTGTCGAGATGACCACCTCAAAACCAGGGGTGAATCCGCTGTTTCAAGCCATGATTGAAGCTGGGGTACAAGCAGGCTATCCGCGTACCGAAGATTTGAACGGCTATCAGCAAGAAGGTTTTGGTCCGATGGATCGTTTTGTGACGCCTAATGGTCGCCGCGCATCTACGGCTCGAGGCTATCTAGATCGTGCCAAGCCACGTGACAATATCACGATTTTGACAGGGGCACTCACCGATGTGATCTTATTTGATGGTAAGCGTGCGATCGGTGTTAAAGTTGAGCATCAAGGTCAAAGCAAAAAATTCTATGCCGCTCGTGAAGTGATCGTCTCATCAGGTGCTATCGCTTCGCCGCAATTATTGCAGCGCTCAGGTATCGGCCCTGGTCAGTGGCTAAAAGACGCTGGCGTGACAGAAATACTAGATTTACCGGGTGTGGGCAATAACTTGCAGGATCATTTAGAGCTGTATATGCAGTACGAATGTAAGCTGCCAGTGTCGATTGCGCCTGCCAATAAGTGGTGGAATAAACCTGCTATTGGAGCTGAGTGGTTGTTCAATGGCACAGGCCTTGGGGCCTCCAACCAGTTTGAAGGTGGCGGTTTTATCCGTACGGATGAGACATTCACCCACCCAAATATTCAGTATCATTTCTTGCCGCTTGCCGTGCGTTACGATGGCCGTAGTGCCAGTGATTCGCACAGTTTTCAAGCCCACGTCGGTTCATTGCGTTCGCCAAGTCGTGGTCGCGTCAAGCTGACCTCAAAAGACCCCAGTGCGCATCCAAGTATTTTATTTAACTATATGTCACATGAGCAAGATTGGCAGGAGTTCCGCGCGGCGATGCGTATCACGCGCGAGATTATGCATCAACCTGCGCTGGACCCTTATCGCGGTGCTGCCATCTCACCCACCGAAGACTTGGTGACCGATCAGCAGCTAGATGACTATGTGCGCGAGCACGGTGAGACGGCTTACCATCCCTCATGTACCTGTGCGATGGGCGAAGATAATGATTCGGTCGTCAACGGTCAAGGGCTGGTACATGGTATTGATGGCTTGCGAGTCGTCGATGCCTCTATCATGCCAAATATCATTAGTGGTAATCTCAACGCCACCACCATCATGCTGGCCGA
>NZ_DDNS01000048.1:0-3386 GCF_002341255.1 Psychrobacter sp. UBA2514 | reverse complement strand
CATCATGCTGGCCGAAAAAATCGTTGATAAAATGAAAGGCGTACAATTGCCGCGCTCTACGGCAGATTATTATGTGGCCAATGGCGCACCGCTCAGAGCTGAGCCAATGCGCGATTATCTCTCAACGGTGTAAATGACAAGTCAGCATAAAATATGCTGCTAAATAAAGAACGATATCAGATAACTCCAAAATAATGGCCTTTCAACGTAAAGGCCTTTTTTATCAGCGTCAATATATGAGTGCAATGTATGTCATATATTGGTGCTATTTATCATTTTATTCGCTTTTATTCATTGGTACTGCTTTGTGCGTCATGCGGTTAAGTATACGTTATGTGGTCAAAAGTCATAATACTATGCCGGACAAAGCAATATCGGACACTGTTTAATTTACTTATTTGAGGTCTTTTATGTACAGTTCGCCATCAAAAGAGGTGACGAAACCGTTGAGCCTAAACAAAACTGTGTTTTTAGGTTCGGCTATTATTTCTATTTTATTGATCATCTGGACCATTGCTTTTCCAGATTATAGTGAGACCTTACTTGGTGCAAGTATGGCGTGGGTATCAGACAAGTTTGGCTGGTACTATATGTTGGTGGTTGCTGCTTATAGTATTTTTGCTTTGTTCGTTGGTTTTTCTAAATATGGCGATATTAAGCTGGGTCAAGACCACGAAAAAGCGCAGTTTCCGTTTTTAGCGTGGGCAGCCATGCTGTTTTCAGCGGGTATCGGTATTGATCTGCTATTTTTTGGGGCGTCAGAGCCATTGATGCATTATTTAACGCCGCATACGGGCCTAGAGCCTGCGAGCGCCGAAGCCATGCGTCAAGCGCTTGCTCAGACTTTTTTGCATTGGGGTCTGCATGGCTGGGGTATTTATGCGCTTATCGGTATGGCGCTAGCGTACTTTGCCTATCGCAAAAACATGCCGCTGGCGCTACGCTCACCGCTAACGCCTATCTTTGGCGAGCGCCTAGTCAAAGGCTGGCTCGGTGATGGCATTGATACCTTTGGTGTGGTCTGTACCTTGATGGGGATTGCCACCAGCTTAGGCATCGGGGTGTTGCAGGCTAATGCGGGTTTGACGCATGTCTTTGGTATCGAGTCGAGCAAGATGGTGCAGAGCCTGATTATCTTGGGCGTGGTCTTAGCTGCCGCCATCTCAGCGATGACCGGTGTAGAAAAGGGCGTACGCCGCCTGTCTGAGTTCAATATGCTCTCGTCGATATTGCTATTGATTGCGATATTGGTGATGGGCAATACGGTGTACTTGCTCAATACCTTTACCCAAAGTATCGGTCAGTATTTCCAAACCATCGTTTTCAAAACATTCGACGTCTATGCCTATGACGGTACTGCCGGTGCCGACTGGAAATCAGGTTGGACGATATTTTTCTGGGCATGGTGGGTGGCTTGGGCACCGTTTGTTGGTCTGTTTATCGCGCGTATCAGCCGTGGCCGTACGCTACGTGAATTTGTCTTTGGCGTGATGTTCATTCCATTGGGCTTTATTTTTGCATGGTTCTCTATCTTTGGTAACACTGCGATAGATCTGGTCGCCAATGGCGCAACGGCGCTTGGTGAAACTGCCGTCAATGATGCCGCCATGGGCATGTTTGCGCTATTTGAATATTTCCCCTATAGCGAAGTGCTGTCATTTGCAGGTGTAATCATCGGTCTGGTGTTCTTTGTCACCTCTGCGGACTCAGGCGCGTTGGTACTTGCCAACCTAAGCTCAAAAGGCATGACTAATGACACGGATGCACCGGTTTGGTTGCGTTTGTTTTGGGCGGCGGCAACAGGTCTTATCACACTAGGATTATTGTTTGCGGGCGGTTTTGCCTCATTACAATCGGTCTCTGTGATTGCAGGTTTGCCGTTCTCTTTGATTCTAGTGCTCTACATGATGTCCATGTGGAAGTCACTAAAAGAAGAGGGCAATAAGCGCAAAGCCAGCACGATTGGTACTGCCAATGTGCTCGACAGCGGTAAGAGCTGGAAAGCGCGTTTGCAGCGTATTGTGAGCTTCCCAGGACATGCGCAGGTCGAAAAGTTCTTAAAAACAGTGGTGATGCCAGCGATGACTGAGGTCGAAAAAGAGTTCAAAGCAGGCGGTCTCAAAACCTCTTTAGATGCGCATAATCTTGCCAGTATCGGTGAAGATATCGATGCAGGCATGGGCCAAGACAGTGCTCAGGTCGACGGTCTAAAACTGCGCGTCGGTCATGGTGATGAAGATGACTTTGTTTATGAAGTTAACTTGATCAAAGCTGAACGTCCAAACTTTACCTTAAACACCTCAACCAAGCATGCTGAGTTTTACTACCGTGCTGAGGTGTTCTTAAGCGATGGCTCGCAAGAGTATGATTTGGTCGGTTATACCAAAGAGCAAGTATTGGTCGATATCTTAAATCAGTACGAGCGTCATTTGCAGTATCTGCATCTAGAGCGTTAATGGCCTAGACTATCGCGCTATATCGCGCTATCAATCTATATGTACGATAGCCGATAAGTGACCGTCTTTATAAGAAATTTTTATAAGCAATGACCCCGTAAGTTGACTACCGCTTATGGGGTTTTTTTGTGGCAAATAAGGTAAATGGGAAGTAGAACAAGCTTGAGATAACATATAGCCAATATAAGGTAAAATCCATCAAACAAGCGGACAGCTTTTAACACATAGAAAAAGGATATCGTTGTGAGCAGATTAAAATACATAGCGCATTACTCAGAGCAGATTCAAACGCAAGCGGCGCAAATGATAAGCGACGGTCGGATGGGTGAGTATTTGGATAAAAAATATCCCACCCAGCACCAAGTGCAAAGTGATAAGGCGCTTTATCACTATGTCAATGAGATAAAAAACCAATACATGCGCAAGATTGGCCCGCTATCAAGCGTCAGCTATAGCAGTAAGTTAAAGGTACTAAAGCATGCGCTAGGTATCCATACTACCCAGTCTCGCGTGCAAGGCAGCAAGCTTAAATCCCATAACAGTATCACGGTTGCCAGTCTATTCAAAGACGCACCGCCAGAGTTTTTACGGATGATTGTGGTACATGAGCTGGCACATTTTAAAGAACATGATCATAACAAGGCGTTTTATCAACTGTGTTGTCATATGGAACCTGAGTATCATCAGCTCGAATTAGATATGCGTTTATGGTTGCACTGGCAAGAGCAATGATTGGACAGCAATATAAAGTCAAAACATCTCTTTGCCACCGTCTGAAAACGCTCAACGTTATCGCTAACCGTGCTAAGCTTGCCTCTACTAAAAATTTAACTGCCAAATCATAAATTGAGAAACAATTTTTTGTTATCTCATGAAAAATAGAGAAAAAAATGATCAATACTAGGGTGTGTTGAACATTCGACCATGGCA
>NZ_DDNS01000004.1:7242-7520 GCF_002341255.1 Psychrobacter sp. UBA2514 | reverse complement strand
CCTTCCCACTCAGGCTCTAGCGGCGTTACGTTGACGATAATACCGCAACGTGCGTAAGTCGACTTGCCTAGGCAAATAGTCAGTACGTCGCGTGGAATACGGAAATATTCCATCGTACGTGCTAAGGCAAACGAGTTTGGTGGAATAATGCACTCATCACCGACGATATCGATAAAGCTTTTATCATCGAAGTTTTTAGGATCAACAACGACTGAATGGACGTTGGTAAAGACTTTGAATTCAGGCGCACAGCGTACATCGTAACCGTAGCTTGAGGT
>NZ_DDNS01000004.1:5352-7145 GCF_002341255.1 Psychrobacter sp. UBA2514 | reverse complement strand
ACATCGTAACCGTAGCTTGAGGTACCGTAGCTCACCAAACGCTCGCCTGCATCATTAAAGCGCACTTGACCTGGCTCGTATGGCTCGATCATGCCGTGCTCTTCGGCCATTTTACGAATCCAGCGGTCAGACTTAATAGACATTGTTATTCCTTAGCAAATTTTTAATAGCGATGATTATACGGAATTGATGGCTCAATTTATAGGTTTTACGCGAGATAAAAGTATCCACTCGCTATTCAGCTTGAGTCAGATATTACCATTTTGCAAAGTGATCTTCCGCTAGTCCCATTACCTTATCCAAGCGTAGCACTTGCCCAGCTAAGCGTATCTCGCCGCTGTACTCCCCTAGCCACTGCTCAAAGATGCTGGCGACAACGCCGAAATTGTCTGTTTTTTTGTAGACTCTAATCGGCGTGAAAGTTAAATCGATATCGACACTGCTCCAGCCTAAGCTTCGATGATAAATGTGCCAAGTATTGGCAGAGGAGTCATTCGTATCTTTACGCTCAAATAATACAGGTGGCAGATAAAAAATCTCGCCATCGAGCCAACAAGCATTCTCACTTAGACCTGTCTCATTGACACCCATAGAGAGATTCAATAAAAAATGCCGACCATCTGCTAGGTAGCTGTTGATACAAGTCCAAAACCAATTGGTCTCATGACGCATATAACCCAGTGTCCAATCTAGATTGGCTCTTGTTGTCTTGCTCAATTCAAGTATTTGCTGCTGACTAGCGGTTATCTGTGCACCCGCTTTGATAATTATCTCGCCGCTAGCAGCGCTCAACGGCTCTTTTTGGGTAAACGTCCAACCGCGTCTGCCTGTTGGCGTACATATCGCAAGCGGCTGCTGCTGACGCTCTAATTTTGCATGGACTGCTAGATATTGGCTATCAAGCTCTATACTCACCTGCTCTGGGGTAAAACCTAACGTTAGGCTAAGCTTGCTATGGGTAAAAGACATCTGCCCTTGATAGTGATCGCCTTTAAATTCACTACAGCGCGTAACTGGCTGCAAGGCTTCCCCAATCTCTAATTGTGCAGTCTTTTCGTTGTAAACATAAACAAAAGCACTAGTGGCAATCTTAATCGTTGCCAGTGCGAGACATACTCTAAAAGGCGGCTCGATGATTTGGACAAAACAGAATTGATTGGCCTTGAAGTCTTTACGCCAGTTTGATAATGGTTTTTGCGAGATTAGCGGACTGTAATAATCGAGATAATTGATTTGTTTAACTTGCGAGAACACCCCAAATTGCGGCTGACCATTTTGGATGAGCTGTTCGATAGCTTGTGGCTTTATATCGGTAGAAATGATATTTGCGTAAGCTACATTATCTACCTTGTCGCTTTTCATAGGTCCATACATTGCTATGACATCCTTGTCTTGCATTTATTACTGACTAATCACTTGTCCTTGATAGCTTACTTCGGTACTTATCACTGTTCTTTTTGCTTGCCTTGATGCGGCCCAAATAGCTTCTGTAATGGCTTTGACCTCTATTGCAGTGAGTCCATCGACCAGCTCCTGCGTCACATTTGCTACGGCAAAACCATTTGTCCCAAAAGGATGCTTGGGAAACTTTAACAATAAAGCCGCCATCGCCTCTACTGCTGACAAAAAATCGGCAATCACCATTCGCCTATTACTAAAGGTTGCATTGACTTGATAGCGCTTGCTACTACCATCTTTATAGTAGCAAACGCCAATCAGTTGGTTATTTGATAGCTCAATTTCATACACGGGCGGACGCAGCATTTTTAATAACGTGTACTGCTTGGGCGCAG
>NZ_DDNS01000004.1:3916-5222 GCF_002341255.1 Psychrobacter sp. UBA2514 | reverse complement strand
TACGCTCACAAAGCTTCCTTGCTTCTTTGTTAGAATAAAAGTGCTTTTGACTTTATATTTGCTTAGGCTAATTTGTTATTGATAAACAATCATCATAAACGATTAAAATATACGTTTATCATCAACAGGCTTAGCAAATTTATCAATATTAGTCTCGATGTTTTTGGCTATATTGATATAGTAATTCGCAAACTCATCATCGGCTAATACACTTGGCTCACCTTTATCGACCTGCGCGCGGATACCACTGGCAAGTGGTAGTTGCCCTAATAGCGGCACGTGGTACTGCTCAGCGATAATCTCACCACCGCCAGTACCAAAAATCGCTTCGGTATGGTTGCAGTTACTACAAGTGTGCAGCGCCATGTTTTCAACAACACCAAGCACAGGAATACTGGTTTTGTTAAACATCTCAATACCTTTCTGCGCATCAAGTAGTGCAACGTGCTGCGGCGTCGTGACGATGACAGCGCCTGTCACCGGAATACGCTGGGCAAGCGTTAGCTGAATATCACCGGTACCTGGCGGCATATCGATAACTAGGTAATCGAGCTGCGGCCAGTTGGTTTGATTATACAGTTGCATCAGCGCGCCTGTCGCTTTGGGACCACGCCAAGCCACTGGCGTATTATCGCCATCGAGCAAGCTGCCGATAGAGAGCATCGCTAAACCGTGCGCCTCGACCGGAACGAACTGATCGTTTTCCAGCTCAGGCTTAACATCGGCAACCCCAAGCATCGTTGGCATACTAGGGCCATAAATATCGGCATCAAGCACGCCCACGCGATTACCCAGCTTTTGTAATGCCAGTGCGATGTTCACAGTCGTGGTTGATTTGCCAACGCCGCCCTTACCTGATGCCACGACAATAATATGGCGGATACGAGGATGCGCAGCTAATGAAGCTTGCGTAGGTGCTGCTTTGGTAATTGGCGGCTCAGCGTTAGCGTTGTTGGCATTACTCACGTTGTTATTAACGCCAGATGAAGGCTGGGACTCCATCGCATTGGTTGTCTTTGGCATCTGCTTTGGTAAGCTTGAACCTGACCCTTTTTCTGGAGCAGGCAGGCGCACATTCATATGAATCGTGGTAATGCCATGCGGATGCAGCAACTGGCCAAGCTCTTGTTGGACAGCTTCAGGGTTGCTGTCTTGTGGCAGGCGCAAGTCTAGCGTCAGCGCCTCGCCGTCACGCTCAAGTCCTGTGACCATCGTCGCAATACTGACTGTTCCTATCTCATACCCAAGCAATACTTTATCAACGGCACTATCACGTTCTGCCTGCTGCTGCGGTGTTTCGGTTTTG
>NZ_DDNS01000004.1:3044-3817 GCF_002341255.1 Psychrobacter sp. UBA2514 | reverse complement strand
CTGCTGCGGTGTTTCGGTTTTGGTGGTTTTTTTCTTCATAAAGTTGAACATAGCTATTATTATTGCCTATACAAGTGGATGAGTTTGGTACATGGCTTAATTCATATCGTCTCCTATTGATCAAACGATAAAACCAGTGACCATTTTAGCCAAACCTTTTATCGTGACAGTGTAGCTGAATTGGACGCATAAAAAAACCACAACGCCAGTAGGTCTGACCTACTGGTTTGTTCTATTATAATAGGCGCAATATTTGTCTATTAATTCATAAACCAGCCATGACTGGCAACGATAGATTGTCCTGTAAACACATTACTGGGAAACGCCGCTAAGAATAGTGCCAACTGAGCAATATCCTCTACCGTTGTAAACTCTTTATCGACAGTATTTACTAGCATAATGTCATTAACGACAGATTCCTCACTAATACCTTTCTCGCTTGCTTGCTGCGGTATTTGTTTTTCGACCAAAGGCGTTTTGACAAACCCAGGACAGATCACATGTGCGCGCACATTATGCTCAGCACCTTCTTTTGCAAGTACGCGGCACAGTCCTAGCAGGCCGTGCTTGGCAGTGACGTAAGGTGCTTTATAAAGTGACGCTTCATGCGAGTGTACTGAGCCCATGTAGATGACCGTGCCGCCCTTATTGCCTTTATACATGTGCTTAATCGCAGCTTTAGTGGTCAAAAAAGCGCCATCTAAGTGAATAGCGAGCATTTTTTTCCAGTCATCAAACGTCATTTTATGGATAGGATTGATAATCTGGATACC
>NZ_DDNS01000004.1:1538-2940 GCF_002341255.1 Psychrobacter sp. UBA2514 | reverse complement strand
ATAGGATTGATAATCTGGATACCAGCATTAGACACCAAAATATCAATAGCGCCAAAGGTATCAACCAATTTCTGTACACCTTCGTTTACCGCATCTTCAGAGGTCACATCCATCGCAATCGCAAGAGCACGCCCGCCACCTGCTTCAATGGCATCAACCGTTAGCTGTGCTGCTTCAAGATTGATATCGGCAATACCAACCGAAGCGCCTGCTTTTGCATAAGTCTCAGCGATATCACGACCGATACCACTTGCAGAGCCAGTGATTAATGCCACTTTACCTGTCAAATCCTGCTGTAATTGGGTGGACATATAGGTTCCTTATTATGATCTATAAATATTAGGAGATAAATCCTATTGAGCAATGCTAACTGGCGTTTTTTCTTGTAGCTCGTCAAAGCTAACACCATCTGCTAATTCAACCAATTTTAGGCCACTGTCAGTAACGTCTAATACGGCAAGCTCAGTGATGATACGATCAATCACGCCCTTACCCGTCAATGGTAGCTCACAGTTGGCTAAGATTTTTGGATCGCCATGCTTATTGACCTGTTCCATCAATACAATCACACGCTGTACGCCTGCGACCAAATCCATCGCACCGCCCATACCTTTGACCATTTTTTTGGGAATCATCCAGTTAGCAAGGTCACCTTGTTCTGAGACTTCCATGGCGCCTAATATCGCTAAGTTGACATGACCACCGCGAATCATCGAAAAGGACTCTGAACTACTAAAATAACTGGCCCCTGCTTCTGCGGTCACGGTTTGCTTGCCTGCATTAATCAGATCGGCATCAACGGCGTCTTCGGTTGGAAACTCACCAATACCCAGCAAGCCGTTCTCTGATTGTAGCCATACGTCTACGCCCTCAGGAATATAGTTAGCGACTAGCGTTGGTAGACCAATGCCTAAGTTGACATAATAGCCGTCTTGTAGCTCTTTTGCCGCGCGCTGCGCCATTTGTTCTCTTGTCCATGCCATGCTGATTTCCTTATTTTTTACGATGTTCTATTGCTATTCATCTAAATCGTTAGTTATCTAAACAATTAGCTATCTAAGTTATTATCAATCTAAAAACTGACCATAAGTCTCAACCATGATTTTATCTAAGCGCCTTCTACCGCTTTAGTCGTGGTTTTTTCGATACGTTTTTCAGGGCTAGCATTCAATACAATACGTTGCACAAAAATACCTGGTAGATGCACTTCATCTGGATCAAACGTGCCTGTCTCGACGATTTCTTCGACTTCGACGATGGTGATTTTTCCCGCCATCGCGCAGTCTGGATTGAAGTTGCGAGCGGTCTTATTAAATATCAAGTTACCGGCTTTATCAGCCTTTTGTGCTTTGATGAGTGCCACATCCGCACGCAGTGAATGCTCTAACACATAAGTACGACC
>NZ_DDNS01000004.1:259-1424 GCF_002341255.1 Psychrobacter sp. UBA2514 | reverse complement strand
TGCTCTAACACATAAGTACGACCATCAAAATCACGCGTTTCTTTACCTTCGGCAACTAATGTGCCCACACCAGTCGCTGTATAGAATGCAGGAATACCCGCACCACCTGAGCGTAGCTTTTCGGCCAATGTACCTTGCGGGGTTAGCTCAACTTCTAACTCGCCTGCCAAGTACTGGCGTTCGAACTCTTTGTTTTCACCAACGTATGATGAAATCATTTTCTTGATTTGGCGGGTCTGTAGTAGCAGACCAAGTCCAAAATCATCGACGCCAGCGTTGTTGCTGATACAGGTCAACTCTTTAACGCCACTATCACGTAGTGCTTCGATCAATGCTTCTGGAATGCCGCATAGACCAAAACCACCGATAGCGAGTGTTTGCCCATCACTAACAACACCGCTTAGTGCCTCTTCGGCACTGTTATATACTTTTGAGCGACTCATACTTATCTCCTTGCAAGTCTGTTTTTGTTATTAACGTCCATTATCTATCATGATTTATTTATTGTGCCAATCAATAGCGCATTGACTGTTTTAAATTTAAATCAATACATTTTATATCGATATATCATATATCAAATACTTATGCTAACTTAACATATAATTCTCGCAGCGAGAAGACAATAACACTAAGAACGAATGAGACAGTACAGTAGCGAGGTATGAGGCAAGTCAATATCATATTATTCTAAGATTAATATTTGATAAAAAATCAAAAATTACATATTTTGATTAATTTTATTGACCTACATCGATAAGCGCGACATACACGCTGTCTTAATTTTGCCAAGGAGGGCTATCATGTTTAGTACATTTGCGATTGTCATTACCCTATTATTACTCATGTTTTTTGCTTATCGTGGTTATTCTGTGCTGATCTTAGCACCGATTATGGCGACGCTAGCAGTCTTACTATCAGGTGATTTTTTAAACACCATCCCCGCTTATACCGATGTCTTTATGGGCGCGTTAAGTGGGTTCTTACTCAAATTCTTCCCTATATTCTTGCTAGGGGCATTGTTTGGGCGTTTGATGGCCGACTCTGGTGCGGCAACTGCCATCGCCAATACCGTAGTCGAAAAGCTCGGTGCCAGCAAGGCCATTCTTGCGGTGATTTTGGTCTGTGCTATTTTGACCTATGGCGGGGTATCACTGTTTGTGGTGGC
>NZ_DDNS01000004.1:0-161 GCF_002341255.1 Psychrobacter sp. UBA2514 | reverse complement strand
GGGGTATCACTGTTTGTGGTGGCGTTTGCCATTTATCCTATTGCCAAGGACTTGTTCAGAGCAGCCGATATCCCAAAACGTTTGATTCCTGCTGCCATTGCCCTAGGGTCATTTACCTTTACAATGACTGCACTGCCAGGCACGCCAGCCATCCAAAACGC
>NZ_DDNS01000051.1:0-9677 GCF_002341255.1 Psychrobacter sp. UBA2514 | reverse complement strand
TCGCTTTGTGCCTTGTCTGGAACCATTTTAGCGATCAGCAGTGCCTATTTGCGAATGTTCAACACGCCCTATATGATTTACGAATTTATGAGTTGAAAGGTGCAAGTCAGATCGTTTGACAAAACGTCGAATTTTTCCTATTAGCTGGGTGCTTGCCCAGCTTTTTTGGTTTTTATACATGAACAAATTTACCGTCCACCTTCTGATTTTCTCCCTTTAACTACTGATTATTTTTGACCCAATTCCGCTTTACTTCTTTTCGAGTATGTCATGAGCTTGCTAACTGCCAGTGTTTTTCTTCTCCTTCTACTTGCCTTGAGTACCTTTGTCTCTGCGGCTGAAATCGCGATTGCCGCAGGGCGCAAAATCAAACTGCAAATCATGGCAAAAGAAGGCGATGTTCGCGCACTTGACGTCCTCAATATGCAGGATCATCCTGGGAGCTTTATCACGGTCGTACAGATAGTACTGAATGCGGTTGCTATCTCGGCGGGTGCTGTAGGCGAGTCAGCCATTAGTCCTTATCTGGAGCAGATGTTTAATAGTGAAGCGGTGGCTTCAGTGATATCGTTTGTACTCATCACCAGCTTGTTTTCACTACTTGCCGATCTCATGCCCAGACGCTTGGCAATGTCGAGTGCTGAGGCGATAGCGGTGCGACTGGTACGTCCAATGATTCTCTTGATTTTTATATTAAAACCCATTATCTGGGTGTTCGATGGCGCTGCAAATATCCTTTTTAAATCCTTTGGTATCTCAACCATCCGCCAAGACGATATGACCCCAGAAGATATCTATGCCGTCATGGATGCAGGCGCTGAAGCAGGCGTGCTAAAAAAACAAGAGCATCATCTGATAGAAAATATCTTTGATATGCAGGAGCGTACCGTCACCTCAGTGATGAACCCACGCGAAAATATCGTTTATTTTGATACCAAAACCAGTACCGAAGAAGTCGTAAATATCATGATTGAGCAGCCACACAATAAGTTTTTGGTCTGCCATGATGACGACCTAGAACATATCGTGGGTTATGTAGAGTCTCGTAGCTTTCTGGCCTTGGTTTTAAATCAGCAAGAGGTTAGCCTGACAAACAAATCTCTGCTAAAGCCTGCGCTCTTTGTACCTGATACGTTGTCTTTGTTTGAAGTATTAGAGATGTTCAAATCGACTGGCGCAGACTTCGCTGTCATCGTGAATGAATATGGGCTTGTGGTTGGTGTTATCACACTCAAAGACGTGATGAGCATTGTGATGGGCGAGCTTGTGACGCTTGAGGAGCAGCCTATTGTTCAGCGCACAGACAACTCATGGTTGATCGATGGTATGACCCCTATTGAAGATGTCATTCGTGCATTAGATATCGTCGATTTACCGCGCAGTGAGAACTATGAGACCATCAGTGGCTTTATGATGTATATGCTGCGCAAAATTCCTAAGAAGACTGATACGATCGAGTATGCCAATTATCGGTTTGAAATCATTGCAACAGACAATCTAAAAATCACGCAAATGCTAGTGACCAGATTAGAAGAGACGACTTGATCGGTCAATTAGTGACTCATTCGATTGGCCTAGTACGCAGGATTCTAGGGCGTGTTCGTATTTTCAGAATGGTGATAAACGTTTGCATTAGGGACATGATTTAGTCTCGCGCACCAAAGATAGCCGTACCAACACGTACCATGGTAGAGCCGTTGTCTATCGCCTCTGCCATATCACCACTCATCCCCATACTAAGTGTATCCCAAGCATTCAACTCTGGATGGCTGGCTTTTATATCGTCAAACAATGCCTTGGTCCGTGCAAAAGCGTTTGTATCTGCTTTGGCAGGGATAATCATCAACCCGCGCAGTTGCAAGCGCTCATAGCCTTTAATCGCTATGATCAATGCTGGCAGTTCTGCTGGTAGGCAACCTGACTTGCTGTCTTCGTTATCAATATTTACCTGAATTAATACGTTCAATGCTGGGAGCTCATCTGGGCGTTGATCGTTTAAACGTTTGGCAATGATATCGCGCTCAAGGGTTTGCACCCAATCAAAATGCTCGGCAATATCGCGTGTTTTATTACGCTGAATACTGCCGATATAATGCCAGACGATATCCGCGCATGCAGGATTCGATTTTAGCGTATTTATTTTTTCAATGGCTTCTTGTAGATAGTTTTCGCCAAAGTGCTGCTGTCCCTCATTCGCCAAAGTAGCAATCATATTGGCAGGCTTGGTTTTTGACACGGCTAGCAAAATGGTAGTATTGGCAGATCTACTATCTCGCTCAGATGCCTGTTCATAGGCTTGGGTCATTTGCTCTTTGACTTGCTGCCAATTAGCGACAAGCGTCTGATTATCAACACTTTGATTTGTCTCTTTCATATCAGTCATATATAAGGCTCTCAAAATTTACTTAATTTTTAATATGTTTTATAAAAAGTTTATGGCTGAGATTGCTTAATTTAAATATTTTTAATAAAAAATTATTTATCGCCCATATATAAAATTAGCTGAAAAATGACTAATTTCATATTTTCTTAAAGGAGTAGATGGTTAAATACTCACAGTCTTGTTATGATATTGTTACATGCTTTAACATATGCTACTGAATATGATAGCGGTGGTAAAGACGGCATGCTGGTTCACTCTTCAATATTTTACGCTTAAACAAAGCGATTGATGGATAGTTTACCACGTGCCTTTATGCTCTTTTGTCTTACCCTGACTAATTGATAGGAATATCGGATTATGGCTGAAAAAAACACCTTAAGTATCGAAGACTTGCTACGTTTTACGGTCAAACATAAAGCATCGGATTTACATATTTCAGCTGGCATGCCTGCGATGATTCGTACCGATGGTGAGATGACACGCATCAATATGCCTGCGATGACGCACCAAGTGGTTCATCAGCTCATTTATGACATTATGAACGACAAGCAGCGCGCTGATTTTGAAGAATTTTTTGAGACAGATTTTTCTTTTGAGATTCCAAACTTGGCACGTTTTCGAGTCAATGCATTCAATCAAAATCGCGGCGCAGGCGCGGTATTTCGTACCATCCCTTCTAAAGTATTGACCATGGAAGACTTAGGGATGGGCGACGTGTTCAAACGTGTCTCAGACTTCAAACGTGGCGTGGTGCTAGTTACCGGCCCAACTGGTTCGGGTAAATCGACGACGCTAGCGGCCATGATTAATTATATTAACGAAAGTCGTAAAGAGCATATTTTAACAATTGAAGATCCGATTGAATTTGTCCATGAATCGAAAAAAAGCCTGATTAACCAGCGTGAAGTGCACCGCGATACCTTAGGTTTTGAGCCTGCATTACGTTCAGCATTGCGAGAAGATCCAGATGTCATCTTGGTTGGTGAGTTACGTGACCTTGAGACCATTCGTTTGGCACTGACTGCGGCCGAAACAGGACATTTAGTATTCGGCACTCTGCATACTAGCTCAGCCGCTAAGACGATTGACCGTGTCATCGACGTATTCCCTGCCGCCGAAAAAGATATGATTCGTGCCATGCTATCGGAGTCACTACAAGCCGTTATTTCACAAACCCTATTGCGTCGTCAAGCTGGTGGACGTGTGGCAGCTCATGAAATCATGCTAGGCACACCCGCTATCCGTAACTTAATACGTGAAAACAAAATTGCTCAGATGTATTCTGCCATCCAAACGGGTGCAGGCGAAGGCATGATTACACTCGATCAAACGCTAAAAAACTTGGTTGGCAAAGGCACCATCAGTAAAGATGTGGCTCGCCCTTATGCCAAGCAACCTGAGGCATTTTTATAGTCTCAGCCAAATCACAAAAAAGCGTGAATGGTGCTAGATTGTTATTGGTCTCTATGAATGACCTTTAATACACTACTCTAAATAACTTTTAATCGACTTACATCGAATGCAGGTACGATATGGACATTGATAAATTATTGCAGTTGATGATTAATAAAAATGGCTCTGACCTTTTTATTACTGCTGATGTAGCGCCTTCCATGAAAGTAAATGGAAAAATTTTACCTGTCGGTAAAACCCCTTTGACCGCTGATCAGACCATGATGTTAGTCAAAGGAGTGATGACCCCTAGCCAGCAAAAAGAATTTAAAGAGACGAACGAGTGTCAATTTGCTATATCTGATGAAGCACAGCAAGCACGTTTTCGGGTCAGTGCATTCATACAGCGCGATATGGCAGGAATGATTTTACGGAAAATTGAGAATAAGATCCCAACTGTTGAGGAACTACGCTTGCCGCCAGCGCTCAAAGAACTGGCCATGAAAAAGCGCGGCATTATCTTGCTGGTCGGCGCGACCGGCACAGGTAAATCCTCTACGCTCGCGGCTATGATTGGACATCGTAACCAAAACTCTCATGGGCATATCATTACCATAGAAGACCCTATCGAGTTTGTCCATAAACATCGTGGTTGTATCATCACTCAGCGTGAAGTCGGTATCGACACTCATTCATTTGAAGCAGGACTAAAAAATACGCTGCGCCAAGCACCAGATGTCATCTTGATTGGTGAGATTCGTAACCGTGAGGTCATGAGCTACGCTATCCAGTACGCTGAGACAGGGCATCTGGTATTTGCAACCTTGCATGCCAATAATGCCAACCAAGCGATTGACCGTATTATTCATTTCTTTGAAACCAGTCGTCATAATCAGCTATTTATGGATTTGTCACTGAACTTGCAGGCCATTATCGCTCAGCAGCTCATTCCAACCCCTGATGGCAAAGGACGCCGTGCTGCTATTGAGATTTTATTAAACTCACAGTTAATTAGCGACTATATCCGTAAAGGTGAGGTGCATGAAATCAAAGACGTCATGACACGCTCTCGAGACAGCGGTATGCAAACCTTTGATCAAGCGCTTTTTGACTTGTATGAACAAGGAGAAATCACTTACAAAGAAGCCATTTTACATGCTGACTCTCCTAACGATTTACGCCTAAAAATCAAGCTTAGTAGTAGAAATGGTAAAGCGAATTTGGATGAAGGTGCCGATAGTTTATCGTTAGACATCAGTTAAGCCATTGAGAGTGATGTCAGTACATACTGAAAAATTAAACTCAAAAAAGCCCTCATTATCAATAATGAGGGCTTTTTAATATAAGAGATCTTAGAGTCATTTATAAAAATAAAGCTTTGATTGATAACCAAGGTCTTTACTTGGCACTGTCTCTGCAAGCTTGGTCAGCACAGATACCATATAAGACTAACGAGTGACCCGATAGTTTAAAGCCGTGCTTTTCTGCGACTTTCAGCTGCTCTTCCTCGATCATCTCATTATGGAATTCAATGATTTTGCCACAAACATCGCAAACCAAGTGATCGTGATGCTCTTCTTGGGTAATTTCAAACACTGACAAGTTATTTTCAAAGTTATGACGCTCTACAATGCCCGCCTGCTCAAATTGGGTGAGTACACGATAGACCGTGGCAAGACCAACATCTTCACCTTGTTCGATGAGCGCCTTGTATATTTCTTCTGCACTCATGTGGTGTAACTCGGCGCTTTCTAGCAGCTCTAAAATCTTAATACGAGGCAACGTAACTTTCAATCCTGCTCTACGTAAATCTTGATTGGTAAAAGAAGCCATAATATCCCTTCTGACTGTGACAGTCTTAGCAAATGAAAAACTAAAAAATATGAGATAAATAATCGTTGCTGATTATTCTTTATTAAATATAAGTGGTTTTAACACCCTCAAAACAGTGCTGATGAGGTGACGGACTGCTTTATAATTCCCTGAATAACCGCAGTGCAAGCCTATGAATTTAAAATATAAATAATAAAACCATTCAGGTGGTGTTTGGTAAATAATGTCGTAAGTGGTAGGCAATTGCAAGTAAATGACGTATCATTTGTCCAAGATTGTCGGTCAGACTCGCACCATCTAACTTTGGCCGCGCCTAATTCATTTCTTATGAGTCATCTTACCATGATAAAGACATTAAATTTTCGTCCGTTAAGCCATGCCAGCGTACTACGTAACATTGTTATCACCAGTATGCTGAGCGCTACTGTCGCTATGTCTGGCTGCTCACTATTGAGCGTTTATAAGATTGATTTGCCTCAAGGCACAGCGATTACTCAAACCCAAGCACAAAAACTAAAAGTAGGGATGAATCAGAACCAAGTACTTTATATCCTTGGCAGTCCTGCGATTAGAGATACCCTTGAACCTAAGCGCTGGGATTACATTTACGATTACCAAGCAGGCACCGAAGGCCGCCGTAAAGGCATTGCTGATGTCAAAAATGCAAGCCAACACTTAGTCGTTTACTTTGATGATAATGGTTTGGTCACTCGCATCGAAGGTATCGAGAGCTTGCCAGCATCGTAATCCGTACGATTTATCAGCTCGAATGACTAACAGTTAAAATTAATAATAACTTAACCGCGAGATTTATTTTTGCGCTGAGACATTGGATCAGCGCTTAAACTGCGATATACCTCGATACGGTCAAAAGGCTGCAATAGATAATTCAGCGGCTGTTTTTGTGCATAGATGCCCACATGCCAACGTTTAGCGGTTGGCGTTGTAACGTTTACTGCTTGCTCACACCATTTTGCCAGCGCTGCAAACCTTTCAAGCCAGCCAGCTTTGCCTAGTGCCTCATACAGACTCGTACCTTGGCTAACCTTTAACACCAGATAATGCTGGCGCTGCTCATCTTCCGCATACGCCAGATAGACTGTCATTAACTCCGATTGCAGTGCATTACTATTACTATGCTTACTGACATCACCTGTTAGCTCAACCACTGTATTACCCAACCTATTAACGCCAATAGCAATGCCAGCGGTACGACAAGACGTATCGCGACTCGCCATAAGTTATAGAATGCTTCGCTGCTAAAGTTCAATGATTTGCGTAAATGACTGATCTTCATCTGCCATCCTGCAAATACCGATAATAGTAGTACCGCTATGCTACTCACTATAACTAGAATGCCTACCAGCCAAGTCGTCGGAATCGCAACCACTAGTAGCAATGCTAAAACAAAAGTTATTATCAAGCTAACTAACAGCCCAAACTTATGCGCTAACTGCTGAGTACTGTAATGCAGCAAATAGCTAACGACGAATAGTACGCCAGCCCAATAGAGTAGTTGTCCAATCGGTGGTAACGACATACCACTAATAAATAACGCGACAACCCCTACCAATACCTGCAAAATCCAAATTGGTAATACCAATTTAGTGGCACGATAATCACGAGCAGCCCTACTTTGTGCTTGTTGGCTGCTTGCTTCCACGGCAGTGACCGTCTGCCTACTGACCAAGTTTTGCCCGAACCAGTACAACCCTGTACCCGCACCAACACTGACCAATGCTAGCGCCACTGCCCGCGCCCATTCAACCAAGCTGATATCGGTCATAGCAAAACTAATATTAGGCACACCATTTGCGATGCCCAATATTAATCCAACGACCATCAATCCGAGGCCAATAGGCAAAGGCGCAACGCCAAGCAGACTTAATAGCACAGTAATAACCATCAACCCTGCGGCAACCGCAAAACTTGGTACATCAGGGGTACTATTAAGCTCAGTCAAAGCGGTTAATATCCCTGTACTGGCACCTGATATGATCAATGCTGCAATCACAATAGAAACCAATGCAGCCAGCCAACCAAAGCTTCGCCATATTGGGCTTGCATCTGATTCGCGAGTGAGCTTTTGCATACCGGCCAAAGGTCCCTCGACACTACGATAAGCCAAAGCTATCTCAGCATAAACAACTGGCAACGCGACCAACACCATTGCTAGCAGCCATAATAACC
This sequence comes from Psychrobacter sp. UBA2514, assembly GCF_002341255.1. NCBI lineage: Bacteria > Pseudomonadati > Pseudomonadota > Gammaproteobacteria > Moraxellales > Moraxellaceae > Psychrobacter > Psychrobacter sp. UBA2514. The sequence goes on along the minus strand of NZ_DDNS01000051.1, from coordinate 1,879 downwards.
AAAAATCGATCTCACCGATTGAAGCAGGGGCAAACCAGCGAAATAATAACAACGGTAACAATACCGCGATAAAATAAGAAGCATAACGGATCATCATAATCTCAATCCAAACGATCTAATACCATTCACAAAAACGACAGTAGCAAGCAAAACGAGTTCGATACAGCTAATCGCATTTTTGAGTATGGTATAAAGTGAATAACGGTAATTTATAATTATACAGAGCAATGAGTTACCTCTGTAAAGCAATTCAGCTGTACACTGTCTTTTCAATATAAGGGACAAACAGTTATAAAAAAACCCCGAAATCGGGGTTTAGTAGTTCAGACATGATCAATATGTGCAAGGTGCTCAATAATTCTATCTACAACGTGCGTATCAGATAGTGATCATCAGTGCCGTTTAATTAGTGAATAGCACTCACATAGTCTGACAAGATACGAATGTCACGATCTGATAATTTCGATGCAACGGTTTGCATCATACCCATCTCACCTTCTTTCGCAGCATCATTGACACGTTTTTGATCATCGCTATCGATATCATCAGCACGTCCAGCGGCACGGAATAGTTTTAGCTGAGTGGCAATGTATTGGGCATGCTGTCCGCCTAATTTTGGAAACGCTGCCCAAGGGTTACCTGCACCATCCGGACCATGACAACCAGCACAACCAATCACACCGCGTGATTTATCGCCACCCAAGAATAGTTTGGTGGCTTCTTGGTTCGTTGCAGGGTTGCCGTATCCAACACCCCAAGGCGCTTGGCTAGAGTAGTAACCTGCCACGTTGGCTAGATCTTGCTGAGACAAGTTAGCAACCTGTGACTGCATGATACCGTTTTTGCGATAGCCTGCTTTAAAGTTAACTAACTGTTTATAAAGATATTTTACATTTTGGCCGCCAAGGTTTGGCTGCGCAGGAACAATACTGACCCCATTAAGACCATGACAAGCAGCACAAACGGTTTCTGCAATTTTCTGACCTGCATCGACGTCATACTCAGGAACAATAATAGCAGCTTGTACGCTGAAACTTGCAACGCATAAGCTGGCAGCAGCGATTAACTTTTTCATTGATACAAATCCTACTAGCTCGGCGTAAGCATTATTTAGAGTGATTGCACGGATAAGATACCTAATATAGTCGCCTCTTTAATCATAGGCGTGGCATATATTTTGAGGTCTTGGACACAAGCAGTCTGAAAGTACTTACTAACATCAGGGTTTATTTTCGATTATTATAGCAAGACTTTGTATCATTTGCCTACTTAATCGTAGTATTCATCAGTTTTCTGATGAGCATAGCCTAAAGTATAGGGCAAAAATAAAAAGCGCATTCAGGTTGTAAACCCAGCGCTCTATTTTATCGCTTCAAGCTTCATGTCTAAATGGACTATTTGCTCATATACTCGATAAGCTTGCGGTAGTCATCATCGCTACAGGTGTTACAAAGACCGCCTGCTGGCATTTGAATCATGCCACTTTTGACAGATTTAATGAGTGTCGGCATGCCCTTTTGCTCAATAAGTTTCTGCCATTTGGCACTATCGCCTTTTTTGATAGCATTTAGTGCGCCACTATCATGACAGGCTGCACATGAGTTATCATAAGTAGTAGCAATATCAGCCGCACCTGCGCTACTGATCATGATGCCACTTAGCAATAAGGCAGCACTGCCAACTGTTAGAGCATGATAGCCCTTACTAAGAAGTCTATTGATTGAAAACATAGAGCACCTCCTCGTGAGATTTCACGTGTCACATCAATCGTTCTATTAGGGCGTGTTGAACATTCGCAGATAGGCACTGCTGATCGCTAAAATGGTTCCAGACAAGGCACAAAGCGACGATAATGCAGATGCCTTAGCGAGATTTGTAA
>NZ_DDNS01000021.1:0-61238 GCF_002341255.1 Psychrobacter sp. UBA2514 | reverse complement strand
GCCTACGCAGACAGAGGCTGCGAAAAATTTATCCCAGTCCCACTGTATCGCTTTTATACTGAATTCACTATATCACCAGCGGTATTTGCCCCAGTTTTCAGGATTGGCCCAGTAATCAGCATTGAGCCAATTCGGTAGCTGTTTATAATCATATAAATTGAACTGCCAAAGCGCCGCTGATACAGTGGAAGACGTGATGGATTCAATATCACTAATATCTAAAGATGGCTCGCTTAAGATATCAAATGGCGTAAATCCATAAGGTTTCAAATCAATGGAACTATCAAGTGCAACCAGCAAGTGTGCTGCATAAAGATCACGATAACGCATGAGGGCAGGGATGTATTGATGTAACAGCTCTTGTGAGAGGGTGGGTAGCCAAAAGCAAGCAAGCTCGTATCGTTCAAGCACAGGCTGTTTAGCAAGCTCTGATAAAGTGGAGACGTGCCATGCTTCAGCTGATACGTTATTATCATCTTTAACATTCGTATCTTTAATATGTGTAGTTTTCTTGAGCTGTGTTTGCAGAGTTGATAATTCTGTTTTGTCGTGTGCTACCCATAACAGCTGAGTAGTGTCATCAGTCTGTCTAGTCATCGTTTGTGCTTGTTTATCAAGTGAGTTATCAAGCGAAGGCATGAGAGCATCAACATACTCTATCAGTAGAGGTAACGTGATCTTTGAGTATTTGGCAGTGTGTGTTGTCATATAATAAGCCGTTTATGAAAGGTGAGTTATTAGTGCGCCTATTAAATCATTTTCATCGGCATTATCCAATTGATAACGTGAGCCAATTGTTGATTTAATCATTCATATAGAAGCTTATTAACAAGCATGAATGTATATGAAGGATAAACTCAGTTATCTCGATGCTCGTACTTGAAATATAAGGATTTAGGTCAATCTACCTATAAGCAGGAAACCATATATAACATGCGCCCGTTGTGACTTTCATTGTGACTTTGAGCGCCATAAACGTTGCTATCAAGACGAAAGCTATAATGCGAATAGCAAAACAATAACACTCATAACATATCATCAATAATAATAGGAAATTACCATGTCTACTGCTGAAACCGATGCTCAGATCATCAACCCTGAAATGCCAGATGTACCCCCACATGCACCAAGTAAAATTAATCTAAAGGATTACCAAAAACCAAGTTTTGATGTGGAAACGGTCCATTTGGACATTAAGCTTTTTGAAGATTATGCTCAGGTAAATAGTACGCTTAAGATGGTACGCCAAACCACAGGGGATATTGTCTTATTTGGCGAATCGTTAGAGCTGCTGTCTATTATCATGAATGATAAAGCGTTAACATCTGAGCACTACCAGCAAGAAGATGGCAAGCTAACGATTTATGAAGCACCTGATGAGGTTACCTTAGACATTCAGGTACGTATCTGCCCGCAAACTAACACCGCGCTTGAAGGTCTATACATGGCAGGTAGTGGTGACGACACGATGTTTGTGACTCAGTGCGAACCAGAAGGTTTCCGTAAGATTACTTTTTATCCTGATCGCCCTGATGTACTCGCGATATTTACCACTCGACTGGAAGCCGATAAGCGCTATCCGACGTTATTGGCTAACGGTAATTTAGTTGAAGCAGGCGAGGTTGCTGATGCGCCAGAGCGTCATTATGCGATTTGGCAGGATCCAACCAACAAGCCCAGCTATTTATTTGCCTGTGTTATTGCTGATTTGGATGTGTTGACAGACTCTTATACGACCAGCGAAGGTCGGGACGTATTACTTGAGGTTTACGCAAAATCTGCCGATATCGATAAATGTGATGTTGGTATGCAAGCCTTAAAAGACGCCATGAGATGGGATGAGGTCAATTACGGCCGAGCCTATGATTTAGATCGCTATATGATTGTGGCAGTCAGTCAGTTCAATATGGGCGCAATGGAGAATAAGGGTCTTAATATCTTTAACACCGCTTGCGTGTTATCGAGCCCTGAGACCACTACCGATGCGCGCAGTTTTAGCGTAAAAGCCATTATTGCTCACGAATATTTTCACAACTGGACGGGCAACCGTATCACGTGCCGTGATTGGTTCCAATTGTGTTTGAAAGAAGGTTTTACGGTTTACCGTGATCAGTCGTTTTCAGCAGATCAGCAATCAAGTGCGGTACAGCGTATCGATGATGTGGCGACCTTGCGTGCGCATCAGTTTGCAGAAGATGCAGGCCCATTAGCACATCCTGTACGTCCAGAGAGCTTTGTTGAGATTAATAACTTTTATACGACGACCGTCTATGAGAAAGGCGCTGAAATCGTACGAATGATTGCCAACACATTAGGGCTGGATGATTTTCGCAAAGGAACAGACGAGTATTTCCGTCGTTATGATGGACAAGCGGTCACGGTAGAAGACTTTTTATCAGCCCTTAGCATCACTGATGACAAAATCGAGGACTTTATCGACTGGTATCGTCAGCCAGGTACGCCAGTGGTATCAGGCTCTCAAACTTATGATAGTGCAGCGCAGACATTAGCGATTACTTTGAATCAGCAAACACGTCATGTGAAAGGCTTTGATGCACCAAAACCGTTGCCGATACCTGTAGCAACAGCATTGTTTGATAAAGACTCAGGCGCTATCGTCGCTGAGCGTATGTTATTGCTTGACGAGGCGACGCAAACGTTTGTGTTTGAAAATGTCGCAAGTGAGCCTGTTGTGTCTTTACTGCGTGATTTTAGTGCGCCAGTACAGCTCAACTATGATTACCAAGATGCAGACTTAGCATTTTTGCTCAAGCATGAAACCAATGGGTTTAACCGCTGGCAAGTCACCCAAATGCTGGTCAACCGTATTTTACTGCAAAGCCAAGGTGCGAAGAGCAGTCCTGATGTGTATTTAGAAGCCTTGGCACAGACGTTGCCCGTTTTAGCAGCTGATGATGCGATGCTGGCCGCACGATTACTTGATATTCCATCAGCGCAAGAGCTGGCTTCTGCTATTCCTCAAGACTACGATCCGGTACTAGTGAAAGAGCAGCGCGATGGGCTATATCAGCAAGTAGCAGATAAATTAAAAGATCAATGGGCTACGTTGTACAATGATCTGCCAATGCAGTCTTATGAAGACAGTGCTCAAGCTCGAGGCATTCGTGCGCTGCGTAATGTGGTGCTTGATATGGCACTGACTGCTAACGTCGAAGGTGCAGCCGACTGGGCACAACAGCAATATGATCATGCTAGCTGTATGACAGAGCGTTTTGGTGCGTTGAAGGCGATGGTTAACCATCAGCTGCCAAAAGCCAATGATTATTTGACCGATTTCTATAAGCGTTTCCAAGCAAACGATCTGGTGATTGATTTGTGGTTCAGTGTGCAAGCCGCCGCTGATGATGTGACACCTGTTGTTATCAAGTCGTTAATTGCGCATACCGATTTTGATTGGAATACCCCTAATCGTGTCCGTTCAGTTATCGGCGCCTTTAGCTCACAACCAACAGTACTATGGACAGCAGAGGGTCTGAAGATGTATACAGACGTGATCAAAAAACTCGATGATGCCAACCCTGTATTGGCGTCGCGACTGCTACAAGTGCTGGCACGCTGGAATACGTTGGCTGAACCACGTCGTCAAATGGCACATGAGCAGCTAACAGACTTGCGCAAGAACGTTGCATCCAAGCATGTGCTTGAAAGTTTAGAGAGTGTATTAGGTGCTGCAAATAGCTGATTGATAATAACTAGGAAATAATTTAGCTGTAGTATTAACTTTAAAATAAAGCCAACCTCAAACTAGAGTTGGCTTTATTTAATTGAGCGTATAGCATTAATGATCATTAAGAATTAAGCTGCTCAAGAAAATGTTTTTCTTAAAATTCTCCCAATAAAAAGCCCCTTTCGTGTCAGTACGAAAAGGGCTTTTTAGTTTTTGCTTGACGATATACTATCGTTAATGGCTATTAGCGGTTTGGTAGCACATCTTTTACCATATCACGCAAGCCGCGCAATGCGGTGACAGTGCTATCCCAGTCTAGACAGCCATCAGTGATAGATTTACCGTACTCAAGCTGACTTAAATCGGCGGTTAGTTTTTGATTGCCGCCTTTTAGGTGACTCTCAACCATCATGCCAATGATTGATTTATTACCATTTTGAATTTGCTCAGCGACGTTTTGGATAACCATCGGCTGCAAGTAAGGATCTTTACCTGAGTTGGCATGGCTTGAGTCAATCATGATTTTGCCATTGGTTTTGCCTTTTGCCAGTTCGTTCTCAACTTGAGCAACTGCCGTTTCATCATAATTAGGCTTGCCATTACCACCGCGGAGTACCACGTGTGCGTAAGGATTGCCTTTTGATTTGATGATAGAGACTTTGCCATCTGAGGATAAACCTAGGAAGCTATGCCCTTCTTTAACCGCCTGCATCGCATTGACAGCAACCGTCATACCGCCGTCAGTACCGTTTTTGAAGCCAACTGGGCAAGATAAGCCTGAGCTCATTTCACGGTGTGTTTGGCTCTCGGTAGTACGGGCGCCAATCGCTGACCAGCTAATCAAATCCTGCATGTACTGCGGCGTATTTGGATCAAGGGCTTCAGTCGCACAAGGTAAGCCTTTTTCATTGAGATCAAGCAATAACTTGCGCGCCGTACGCAAGCCCTTTTCGATATCAAAGCTGTCATTCATGTCAGGGTCATTAATCATACCCTTCCAACCGACCGTGGTACGAGGTTTTTCAAAATAAACACGCATGACGACAAATACGCTGTCTTCGATCTCTTTTGCCAATACGGCTAAGCGATCGGCGTACTCATGGGCCGCTTTAATATCGTGGATAGAGCAGGGGCCGACGACTACAAACAGACGCTTGTCTTTACCGTCCAAGATATTTTGGATCGTTTGGCGACCGTTTAGTACGGTTTTGTATGCATCGTCTGACAGAGGTAGCTCAGCTTTTAGCTCAGCGGGAGTAATCAAAGGAATAAATTTTTCAATATTCACGTCGTCAATGTCTGCATTATGGGTAACTGATGTTGTCATGGTTATATATCGTCTAGCTGATTTATAGGAATATTCATTATGCGGACAAAAGTGTTGGTTGACAAGGGTAGTCCGGTAGTTAATTGACTGATAACTGGAATGAGGAAACTAAAACTTAGTTATACTTACACATGATTAAGGTTATATTTGAATTCGCAAATGCACGTTTGGTATTTCGTTTTTTCTGTCTATTAATAAGGATGAATTAAGTGCTGGGTGCTCAACGATCAGGTTTTATGCGTGAATTTAGCTATTTGTATCATCGTCACATATGATAGCGACCGCGATGGCTTTATGATTGCGCACTAAAACGATTGCACACTAAAACATGAATGCCAAAAAATAGACACAGATAAAATGTGTATGTCATCAACCTCTATCATTGACTGACTGTGTTATATTTTACAACAACGATTTATTTTATTTGTATATCTTCAATATTGAGAGCTTGTCATGACAGATTCTGCTACGTCTCATCCACATACTGATTCCATCAGCCAAACAGAGACGGATTTTAATAAACCTAAAACGACTGCCACGTCGCTAGTGATAGCCATTGTCGCAGGTGAAGTGTCAGGTGACAGTTTAGGCGCAGATTTTATGCAACAGATGAATAATCTGCGTGATGACATCGTTTGGGTAGGCGTGGGCGGCACTAAGATGCAAGCGCAAGGATTGCAAAGTATTTTTCCATTGGAGCGTTTGGCAGTGATGGGTCTGGTTGAAGTCATGGCGCAGCTACCAGATTTGCTCAAAGCACGCCGCGAGCTGCTGAGCGCCTTTGAGGTAGCTGGTATCGATTGGTTTATTGGTATCGATGCACCTGATTTTAATCTACGGGTCGCCAAGAAACTAAAGCCAAAAGGCATCTTTTGCGTGCAGTATGTCAGTCCTTCTATTTGGGCATGGCGTGAGTCGCGTATCCATAACATTAAAGCGGCGACTCATCTGGTATTGTGCCTATTCCCATTTGAGCTACCGGTTTATGAGCGTCATAATCATCCGGCGATCTGTGTGGGGCATCCGTTGCTACGAACCATTGATCAAGCACTGATAGACACGCCAATCAATCAGCGCCGTAGCGAGCTGGTCTGGCACAATGATGGTTTACAGCAGTTTTTTATTGAACGGTTTGATGATGTCAGCCAGCTTATCTGCGTGATGCCTGGCTCTCGGCGTGGCGAGATTACCGCTATCTTGCCATTGATGCTTGACGGCATTCAAAAGCTCATATTATTAGACCCAAAGCTGTGTTTTATCATTCCAACGGTTGATCAAAATCACCAATATATTGTGCAAGAAGTCATTGATCAATGCTCAGAGCAGCTGCGGGCGGCTATTGTCGTCGTTTATGATGATACTCAGCCAGAGTTTAGTCAGCATGCGATGGCAGCGTCAGATATCGTGATGCTAGCCTCTGGGACAGCAACATTGGAGGCAATGCTGCTTGAGCGTCCGATGGTGGTGGTTTATCAATTGAATCAGATCACTTATCAGATTGCCAAACGTCTGGTAAAAGTGCCTTATGTGGCACTACCTAACATTTTGGCTAATGCGCCGATTGTGCCTGAGCTTATTCAAGAGCAGGCAAGTGGGGATAATATTTGCCGTACGGTGATGCGTCTATTACAACCGCGTGCTTATGCTGAGCAATTAAAAGATCTGCTCGCGACAAAGCACACGTTGCAGCAGCAAAGCAATCATGAGCCAGCAAATAGCGTGATTGAACAATATTTTATGAGCGATAGTAATGCCTCTAATCTTACCTAACCTAGAAAGACTTTCTAATATTATGCAAATTCAACCTAGCACAAAAAACCTAGCCCAGATAATTGACGTCAGTATTGATCATATTGATGTCAAAGGGCAGTATATTCAATTGGCGGCGCCTATACGCTTATATGGACAGTTGAATACCTCTAAGCTGTTTGCTCAATATGAGCGCGATGAAGCGCAACGCTTAGAACAGTCAATATTAAAAATTGGCGTTGATGAAGCAGGACGTGGACCGTTATTAGGTAGTGTCAATGTGGCCGCCGCGATATTGCCTGCGTCTTGGTCAGGATTGATTGAAGAACAACCACTCAAAGACACACCATTGTCGATACTGACAGACTCCAAAAAACTGAGTGAAAAAAAGCGCGATATCCTTTATCCACTGGTAAAGGTGCATGCCCTCGGTTATATCATCGCTGATATACCCGCAGCTGTCATCGATCAAGTCAATATTTTACAAGCAACGATGCTTGGTATGCGCTTGTGTACGGAGGCACTGCTAGATGCCGCTCTTACATGCTTGGTGACTAAAAACAATGAGAATACATTGCTTAAACAATTACAAATTGAAGTATTGTTTGATGGTAATCGCTGTCCTGATTTGAGCCATGCTACATTTCACGAATTGGGCATATCGCCATCTTCTGTTGATTGCCAAGCATGGGTGAAGGGTGATGCACGTCATACCAGTATCGCAGCGGCTAGTATATTGGCAAAGGTGAGCCGTGATGAGACCATGTATGCCCTTGACATGCAGTATCCAGAATACGGTATTGCCAAACATAAAGGCTATCCAACTCGCGCACATATGGAAGCCATTGAGAGACATGGTGTCTTATCAGCACATAGGCGCAGCTTTGCGCCAGTGAGAAAGGCATTAGAGAGCTAATTTTAAACGACAATATCTCGTCTAGAAATCGTCTAATAATAAAGATTTAATGTACCAGCAGAAAGAAGATATATACCTATGTTAACAAATAGGCAAATTTTCGGAAAAATAACGAGCGAAAATTTATAAAATGTAATACAATATGTTGCTCTTGGTATAAAGTGCTGTTAAATCAATAACTAAGCTTTTATTTTGAGTTTTATTCTCACTATGAATTATATATATTACTATTTTATAGGATAAGAAATGATGGCTCATCCCCCTCAAAAGAACCTTGCTGTAGTGCTTTTCTTAGCGGTATTTTTAACCGCCTGCGGTGGTGGTGGTGACTCTGATAATGGTTCTACATCCAATAATCCACAGAGCGAAACACAAGATGAGCAAGATAGTAATCCTATTAATGAAAGCAATGCGCCAACTGAGAATAATCCGCAAGCAGCCTTAAGTGCTAATAATCAATTTAGTCTGGCAAGAACCAGTTGTGGTTTAAGTGGCTTATCTGTCGATACGGCGCTTGATGATATTGCGATTAAGCACGCAAACTATATCAAATACGTCTTTGCTAATAGCACGCCGACCAGTTTTAATGCCCATGTCGAAAATAAAATCAGCGATATTGCTAGTTTGACAGGTAGCAATAACCCATTCTTCGGTGGATTAGATTTCTCAGATCGCTTATTAAACGCAAAATACAGCAACGCACAATATGGTGCCACAGAAAATATTGCTCAATCTGTCTACTTCAATTCAGCAGGAAGCTTTCTGAAAACGGATGTGGTGGCAACATCAATGGCCAAGTCGTTGTTGGCAGCACCCTATCATTTGCGTTCATTGATGCTACCCACCTCAAGCGCTGTTGGCTCAGCCATGGTTTTATATAAACCGGATGCCAAAAATCCAGCTCTTAACCAAGGTTATGTCTTGGTTAGCCATGCCTCAGCGACAAAAGCGACCAAAGATACAACCGTGTCAGGTGTTTTTACTTATCCCTGTCAAGGTGTGACTGATACAGTAACTGCTCTGTATAGTGAGTCGCCAAACCCTGTTAAAGGCACAGGTCGCGATTTACGTACCGATCCTATCGGACAGCCTGTTTATGTGAGTATGCCATCAGCAAACAAAATCAAAGTCAGCAACATCAAGTTCCGAGATACTCAGCGAAATACTAATATACCGATTCAATTGATCGACTTTGATAACGATCCGTATGTGAACACCAACTACGCATTACCAGCGAATGAGGCATTTATTTTGCCATTAACAGATGCACTAAAGAGCTGCGAAGTTAATCGCGCGGCAAATCAAAGCCAGCAATGTGGTCTGTATGGCAATACAAAGTATCAAGTAAGCTTTGATATCTTGATTGATGATAAAAACTTAGAAAGTAAGTCATTCACTTTTACGACGGGTAAGGTAAATTATTAGTTAAGCCGTTTAATCAATTGTACAAACAAAAGGACTGAACCAGATAACTGGCTCAGTCCTTGTTTTATATAAAGACACTATAAGAATGTGACAAAGTAAGCAGACTGGATAAAACCTACTTTAAAATGAAGAATTTGGCTGTTGCAAAAAGGCTTTTTCATCCTCAGTTGATTTGCGCCCTAGTGCCTCATTACGATGTGGGTAACGCCCAAATTGATCAATAATTTCTTTATGACGATATTCAAAATCTAGCGTAGTGGCATCATTTAACTGTCTAAATAATGGCAAATAGCGCTCATGAATTAAGGCAGATTCAGAGTGCATAAATGGGATAATCATAAACTTACGCCATTGCATCGGTAAAGTGTCAAAATAGGGCTGCTGAGTGGCTTCTTGTGCTAAAACTAATGCCATACCGTCTTGGGCAAAAGCACAGGCTTGTTCGCGACACAGGTTTCGTGAAAACTGATCTAAGACAATGATTTCTGCCAATCGTCCTGCTAGCGCTGTTATTGAACTATTGCCATCTAGAGAAGATTCTGCGAGGCGCCATTTAACGCATTCACCTTGCTTTGCTGCCTGCCAAATGTCACCAAACTTGTCCTTTATCTGCTTATCAAAACGATCGTTTTGTTCAAACCAACACGCTTCATTATCTTTATCAAACCAAAAATCCAATACTGCACGCGCATCCGGGTGGAGGTGCGTCAAGTCTATATGTTTTGGGTCTAATTGAGAGGCATGGGATCGACTGGCAGAGGTGGAATAATCGGTTGAGAGTGCCATAAGATATTCTAATTATGATGGATTTAGTCTACTATAGCGCAAATATTTATATCTGTCTGTCAAGATACCAACAGCAGAGTGTCTATTAGGTAACCTATTATGAATGCAAAAAATCTAGAGAATTCTATCAACGTATCGTTGCCACCAACGCCATACTACGTGCTTGATGAAGCGGCGATCGTTGCCAATATGAAAATCATCGCTAGGCTATGTGAGCTGTCTGGTGCAAAAGCATTATTGGCACTAAAATGCTTTGCCACATGGGGTGTTTTTGATGTGATGCAGCCTTATCTGCATGGCACGACTTCGTCTTCACTTAACGAAGTGAGATTGGGCTATGAGACCTTTGGTAATAACGCTGATGCCAGTAGCAGCGATAAAAAAGAAACCCACGCTTATAGCGTCGCCTATAGTGCAGATGAAATTCCTGAAGTACTCAGTTATGCTGATAAGATTATATTTAACTCAATCTCACAGCTAACTGCTTTTAAAAATCAAGCGGCAGCGCAAGGTGTTCCAGTAGGCTTACGATTAAATCCAAAAACCAGCAACTCATCATTTTTGATTGCTGATCCTGCACGTCCATTTAGCCGCCTTGGTGAGCACGATAAAGATAAAATCGCAGCGGTACTAAGCGATATTACAGGCGTTATGATTCATAACAATTGCGAGAATGACAGTTTTGAAGCCTTTAGTGAAAGTTTGGCAGATATCGAATCTAGATTTGGCGATATTTTGCAGCAACTTGAATGGGTAAGCTTAGGCGGCGGCATTCATTTTATCGCGCCTGATTATCCATTAGAAAAGCTGGCTGACAGATTAAAAGTATTTAGTGAGACCTATGGCGTGCAAGTTTATTTAGAACCAGGCGAAGCAAGTATCCATGGCGCGGGCACGTTGGTCACGACAGTGTTAGACACCATGCACAATCAAAAAAATCTCGCCGTCGTCGACGCTTCGATTGAAGCACATATGCTCGACTTGCTTATCTATCGTGAGTCCGCACCGATTGTCGCGATCAATAATACTGCTAGCAATATTGCACCTACTGGCAATCCAGCAGAAGCTGCGCCGTCTGAAGCCAATGCTGAGTCGGCAGACCATACCATTATTTATGGTCGTTCTTGCTTGGCAGGTGATATCTTTGGTGAGTATGCATTACCGAGTAATCTTCAGATAGGCGATAAGATCGCCTTTGGTAATGCTGCCGGTTATACGATGGTCAAGAAAAACTGGTTCAATGGGGTTAATATGCCAGCGATTGTGATTCGTCGTTTGGACGGCAGTACCGATATCCAGCGTGAGTTCGACTATGAGGAATATAAAGCCAGCCTATCTTAAGCCTTAGTAGCCTTAGTTTTTAAGACTATGTTATTGTCGGGTTTTGTATTTTAATGTTTAAAAAACAAAGGCTTAACCTGTATTAGTATGCATTTTAATATCTCTACTTTTTATACATATTTTTTACCGATAAGGGAATAAAAATTGTTATAATCGCGTCGGGCAAATAATGGAGTATTATCTGCCCGACGGGTGCGTGGGTTTTCCTCGGTCTTCCTTTTTAATTCACGCATATCATTCACTCGTTTCTGTTTTGCATAGCCAAAATCAATGGTATCGACAGGGACACAAAGGAGGATTGTTCATTGAACACAAACCAACCAGCCAAATCTAACAAAAAAGACGTACTTATCATCGGAGCAGGCGGCGTCGCTCAAGTGGTCGCGCATAAATGTGCGATGCACAATGATGTGCTCGGCGAGATCCATATCGCCTCACGTACCAAAGACAAATGCGATGCCATCGCGCAGAGCGTAAAAGAAAAAGACAGCTTTAAGCAGGCTGCAGTCTTGCATACGCATCAGGTCGATGCGATGGACAGCCAAGCACTCGTGCAGCTGATACAAGACACAAAAATACAGATACTTATTAATGTTGGCTCGGCATTTATCAATATGACCGTACTAGAAGCTTGTATTGAAACAGGCACGGCATATATAGATACGGCTATTCATGAAGATCCACGCAAGATTTGTGAGACGCCGCCGTGGTACAACAACTACGAGTGGCAACGCAAACAGCGCTGTGCAGACAATAATGTCACTGCTATTTTAGGTGCAGGCTTTGATCCCGGTGTGGTCAATGCGTATGCACGCTTGGGTTATGACATGATGGATGCAGGATCTGTGACTGATATTGACATCATTGATATCAATGCGGGCAGTCATGGCAAATATTTTGCGACTAACTTTGACCCAGAGATCAACTTCCGTGAGTTCACAGGGACAGTTTACTCTTGGCAAGATAGCAAGTGGCAGTCTAATAAAATGTTTGAAGTCAAACGTACAGATGATTTGCCAGTTGTGGGTGTGCAGAACAGCTATCTGAGTGGTCATGATGAAGTGCATTCATTGTCAGCCAACCTAGATGTACCAAACATTCGTTTTTGGATGGGCTTTGGTGAGCATTATATCAATGTATTCACCGTGCTACAGAGCTTAGGCCTACTGTCTGAGCAGCCAGTGATGACGGCTGAAGGCCAAGAAGTGGTGCCGCTAAAAGTCGTGAAGGCGGTACTACCAGATCCAAGCTCGCTTGCACCAGAATATACAGGCAAGACTTGCATTGGTGATAAAGTTAAAGGTAAAATCAATGGCGTTGAGACGGAAGTGTTTATCTACAATGTCTCAGATCATAAAGACGCTTACAACGAAGTGGGTAGCCAAGGTATCTCGTATACTGCAGGCGTGCCACCTGTTGCTGCGGCAATACTAGTCGCGACTGGCGAATGGGACGCAGGCAAGATGGTCAACGTCGAAGAGCTAGATGCCAAGCCATTTATTAATCTATTGAATAAGATTGGTCTGCCAACGCGTATCAAAGATAGCGAAGGTGATAGAGCGCTTGAGTTTGATATTTAATTAGCAAATGTTATTTAGAAAAGCCTATCTTTTATAGATAGGCTTTTTTTATGTCTAGTTATATGAATAAAGGGGGCTAGCGGTGACATGGCGTTCTTGCTACTATCACTGGTAGCTACCATTTTATTTTCTACAAATGCTCTACTTTTTATACTCATTAGCTTTCACTTTAAAAAAATATTAAGGACAGTAAAATTGAGAGTCAATAAATATGGTTTAAAAGATACTATATCCTCTTTAGTGAAAAGAGAAGTTAGGCAGCGCTGTGGGTTTGGTTGTGTTAACTGTGGTAACGCCGTATATCAATATGAACATCTTGATCCTACTTTTGCTGAAGCAAAGGAACACAATCCTGAACATATTGTTTTGTTGTGTGGAGGCTGCCATGATCGAGTCACTAGAAAAATTCTATCTAAAGACACTATCAAAATGCGATCTTTAAATCCTATTTGTAATCAGAAAGGATTTTCTTTTGGTCCTTTTGATCTTGGTCTTGTAGAACCTACTATAAAATTAGGCACCTTGATATGTAAAAATGTAGATTCTTTAATTAATATTGATGGTGAAAGTATTTTCTCTGTGAAAAGACCTGAGTGCACAGGATCACCCTTTAGAATTAACGCCTATCTTACAAATTTTGATGGTAAAGAAATACTGAAGATTGTAAATAATGAATGGGTTACTTCTACATTAAATTGGGACGTTGAAGTTATTGGAGCAAAAATTACGATTCGAAAAAACTCAGGAAATATTTCTCTAGTATTGAGGTCAGAGGCTCCTCACACCCTAATTATCGAAAGACTTGAAATGATGCATCATGGAGTAAAGATTAGCTGTCGAGAAAATGAAGACTTAAAAGTAGTGACTCGAAGTGGTCAAGTTTTGAGCTCTTCATCTATGAGTATATCAGGTTGCAAGGTGGGGTTGGATATATTGGAACACTCGCTTTCAGTAGGTGTTGGCGGTGGTTGTGTGGAAATAAGTAATATGGAAATTAGTTATCAATCTGCAATTAATCGTTACCCTGTACCTTTTAATGAAGTGAAAAAAACTATAAAAAAAGAAAAGATAGGTCGTAACCAACAGTGTCCATGTGGTAGTGGTAAAAAATATAAAAGGTGTTGTGGAATTATATAGTCCAGAGTTTCAGGATATTTATATTGCATTTGATCTTAGGATAAAAATGATGAGCAATGTTTGATCAAGCCTAGTTGCATTGGTTCGTATAGTGAGTCTATATTTTTAAACTATAAATTTTGCTATATTGACCAAAATCAAGGTATAACCTACAGATCACTAGCCCAATTTAAAGGTTGTGCTTCTAGCAATCAATAATGAACCAAACAATCCATCACCTTTCACTAGGATTATATTCTCTCAACGCCGCAATACGATCATCCAATGTTGGGTGTGAGCGGAACAGGTTGGCAATACTAAAGCCTTGAGATTGTCCAGACGAGATTGCAAATGCTTTCATACTCTCAGGCATTTGATCTGGTCGCTGTGCAGAAGGACGCAGAGCATCAAGCGCACTGATCATTTTTTCGCGGCTGGCAAGTTTGGCGCCCATTTGATCCGCACGGAATTCACGTAAGCGTGAGAACCACATCACGATAGCAGACGCCAAAAACCCAAGCAAAATATCCATCACAATACTGGTGATAAAGTAACCGATACCTGGGCGATCACTGGTGTTTTTGAACACAGTACGGTCCACGAAACTACCGATAATGCGCGCAAAGAACATCACAAACGCATTGACCACGCCTTGAATGAGGGCAAGGGTTACCATATCACCGTTGGCTACATGACCAATCTCATGCGCTAGTACCGCTTCGACTTCATCTTGATTCATATTTTGTAGTAGACCAGAGGATACCGCTACCAGCGCTTTATTCTTATTCCAGCCAGTTGCAAACGCGTTTGGCTGCGAGTTATTAAAAATACCAACCTCAGGCATACCGATGTTTACCGCTTGCGCTTGTTTTGCCACTGTATCGACCAGCCATTGCTCAGTTGGGTTGCGTGCGGATTCTATTACCACCGTACCCGTGGATTTTTTGGCCATCCATTTCGACAGAAATAGCGAAATCATTGAGCCGACCATACCGTAGATACCGCACATAATTGCAAGGCTGACATAATTTAGCCCGCCTGCCGTATATACACCGCCAATCCCAAAAAATCTGGATAGTATCCCAAACACAATGCTAAAGACCACGATCACGGCCAAGTTGGTCAATAAAAACAATCCAATACGCATCATGACGCTAATTTCCTATTTAAATTTAAAGTGTTGGTATGGCCTAGATAGGCGGTTATTTAAGAAGTTTGTTTGCCATGATAGATTTTACTGGGGTTTTGTGTGTCATACTATTTCAATATTGTCAAAATGCTAAAGTAATTATGTTGTCCTAGCTATAGTGAGATTTTTTGAGACAATTAGCGAGCTAGGTATATTAGCTCGTTGCCAAGACCGGTTAGCTACAGTACAACATCATTGAAAGTATTGCCTATTGATCTAAGTATTAAGTTTTGGTCAACTATTTCTTATTTTGATTTCTCCTAAGATAATGATGACCAAGATTAATCTTTAAAAAATTATAAAAATGAGAACATCACATGCAACTAGAAATAAATATTATAGACGCCTTCACTGACACGTTGTTTAAAGGCAATTCTGCGGCGGTTATTGTGACATATACATGGTTAGATGATGCTTTGATGCAGTCTATTGCGTCTGAAAATAACTTGTCTGAGACCGCTTTTATTGTTGCTGATGGCAAAGGTGTTTATCATATTCGTTGGTTCTCACCATTGACCGAAATTGACTTCTGTGGTCATGCGACCTTAGCCGCTGCCTATGTATTGTTTAATAAAAATTCAAACGTACAGTCGATTAACTTTTCAGCCAAAGCGGTTGGTATTTTGACAGTCGCAAAAACGGATTCTGGCAAAATGCAAATGGATTTTCCCAATAGAATGCCTGAGAGAATCGATGAGATTCCTGATAGTTTATTAGCAGGTCTATCCATTGGGCCTGCTGAAGTCTATCGTAATACTCAAGCGTATTTCGTCATCTATGATTCTGAATCCGATGTGCTGAATGTCGCGCGTGATAATGAAAAGTTGAAGCAGCTAGCGCCCTATGATGTGGTGGTAACTTGTCAGGCAACCTCAGAGAGGTATCATGATTATGATTTTATCTCTAGATACTTTCGGCCAGCAAATGGTGGTGATGAAGACCCAGTAACAGGTTCGATTCATACTGGACTTGCCCCTTTATGGGCGAAGCGTTTAGCCAAAAATGAATTAGTCGCTTATCAAGCATCTAGTCGCGGCGGTGTGCTTGACTGTACCGTGGCAGACGATAGAGTGCTTATTTCTGGCAATGCCGTACAATACCTGACTGGATTTATTACCGTTGAGGAGTAGGTAAGTTTGACAGAATTAAAAACCGTTGGGCTTTTTGCGCTGACCGCATTGGCTGAGATTGCAGGGTGTTATTTGCCTTATCTATGGTTACGAGAAGATAAATCTATCTGGCTATTAATACCTGGCGCGCTGAGTTTGATCGCGTTTGTCTGGCTGCTGTCATTACATCCGACTGCTGCAGGTAGGGTCTATGCGGCCTATGGTGGCGTATATATTTGTATGGCGATTTTATGGTTATGGACGGTCAATGGGATACGACCAACCATGTGGGACATAGTGGGCTCAGTAGTTGCACTATTAGGAATGGCGGTTATTATGTTTGCGCCGCGCAGTGCCTAAAAAAAACGAGTGGCCAACTCAAAAAAACGCCAATCAAACCACTAGGTCAGATTGGCATATTGATACGAGAAATATTAATGTTTACCTAAGATGCTACCATTGTCGTCTTTTTTCGCCGCTTTCTTTTCTTTTGCTGTCAAAAGTGGTTTCTTTTTGACATTCTTCTTACTGTCTTGACTTTGCTCATGGTAATTCCTTTGTAGATAACGCATACAACCAGCTAAGCCAATTGGGCTGACTTAAGGTAAGTATGGTGACGACTAACATAGTCGCTTACTAAATCGAGTATAGGCTTAAGCATTAGTAATAGATAGTACTCGCACAATTCAATTCGCCTACGATTCAGTTCTCTTGCTTCTTTCCTTTAGCGAAATCATTGCTTTAGCCAAGTTATGCGCTAATCGATTCGTTCAATTAATCATGGTATTCATAAGTGCTTACTTACGGATACATGGCGATTTGCTATAATTAGCCATAAACCGATTCATAAACGCGGCAAACTCTTATTTATTAACATTTAGCACCATCGTGCTCACTGTTTTGGTCAAATTATTATGCGTATACGTAAACTATTCAAATTTGAAAACGCTCACATCGTTCGCAACTGTAGCTCTGAGCGTTGCAAGCACTCCATCCATGGTCACAGCTATCAGATTGAGCTGATTTTAGAAGCCACCCGTCTAGACCATGGGCAAATGGTTTATGACTTTGGGCTGCTAAAATCTTCGATCAAAGACATTATCGACAGCTTTGATCATGCGATTTGTTTTTGGAACAAAGACGATCCTGAATATGTCGCAGCGTGTAAGAAATTTAGCGCACGTTGGATCAGTCTGCCAGTCTCACCATCGGCAGAACAGTTTTCACGGGTGATTTTCTTTTGGGCGCAAGAAATACTGCGACAGACGCAAATGCAAAATGGTGAGGCGGATGTCAGTGTGTATTCAGTGATTGCTCATGAAACCGCGACGGGTTACGCGCAGTGTTTCGCCGATGATGTGGCAAACGAGCAAATGGGTAAGCTGGTTTTAGAGGATTTCGAATTTAGTGAACAAGTTCGTGCTGAGTGGACGGACTCTGAGCTATACGCCAAGCTGATTCGCGGTGAAAGCTTCACCAATCCAACGGTGACTATGCAGGTTCAGACTGATGCATAATGATCAATCAATAGAAAACAGTGACAGCGTGCAAACTTTGATACTGAACTCTGAGCAAGGCACTCAGTTATTGGCTAAGCAACTGGCAGCATTGCCGCTGACGGGTAGTGTGTGGCTGGCAGGGGATTTGGGTGCAGGTAAAACCACTTTAACGCGTTACTGGTTGCATGCTCTCGGTCATACTGGTGCGGTAAAAAGCCCAACGTATACCTTGGTTGAGCCTTATAGCATTGAGCAAAGCAATGGCACGACTAAGCCAGTTTATCATGCAGATTTATATCGTCTCCAAGATCCAGAAGAGCTGTCTTTTATTGGCTTTGATGAGTATTTAGATGAGCCTGAAGCGCTCGTTATCATTGAATGGGCGAGCCGTGCTGATGGTTATCTACCGATGCCAACTTTGTTTATCGATATTACGCAAGTTGAAAACGATGATAAAGGTAATGAAGCACGCCAAGTGCACTTAAGAGTATCAAAAGCAGGCCAAGCGCAAGGTCTGGATTTATCAAAATTTAATATCTAAATCACACCACTTGCCATTCTTTTAAAATATGACATCTATCAATGCCAGATAACCACCACAACACCCGCATCAAAAAACTATCGCCGCTGCTGATTAATCAACTAGCAGCAGGTGAGGTCGTGACACGTCCAGCAGCGGTCGTCAAAGAGCTGCTCGAAAATGCCATTGATGCAGGTGCCACCGATATTGAGATACGTATTACTCAAGGTGGTATGGGCATGATTGAAGTGGTGGATAACGGTGTGGGTATTCATCCTGATGATATGGTGATGGCGATTACTCGTCATGCGACTAGCAAAGTCGCTGATGTTGCGAACTTGCACGGCATTACGACGCTCGGTTTTCGAGGTGAAGCATTGGCAGCGATGGCGGCTGTCTCTCGTTTGACCTTGACGAGTAGCCATGATGAGAGTGGTATAGGCCGTCAACTACAGGTGGCTGGGGTGTTAGATGATACCCCAAAGCTCACACCAGTCGTGCATAATCGCGGCACAACAATCATAGTCAAAGACTTATATTTCAATGTGCCTGCCCGCCGCGGTAATTTAAAATCTATTGCCACTGAATTTGGCCATATCGAGACCATCGTCCGTGAAGTCGCACTGGCGCGAGCTGATGTCGCACTGACACTTTTTCATGACAATAAAAAGCGGTTATCATTGTCTGCAAATGCTACAAACGTTAACGATAATGATGCTAACTGTCTACCATTGCCGCGTCTAGAACAAGCGACTGGTATGCCATTAACGGACAATGCGCTAGCGATATCGATAGATTTATCGAGTCTTGTGCAGTCGTCTGTAGCGTACGGCGATAGCACGGTTAATCAGGCAGCAATCAGTGGCTGGTTATGGCCGATGACTGATGAGCAGATAGCATTGCCAAAGCTAATTTATGTGAATGGTCGCTTGGTAAAAGAAGCATTGATCAGTAACCAAATGCGTCAACTTGCTCAGAGCGCTCAGCTAGCAGGTATGGGGTATGCGCTTTATTTTGAGTTGCCAACCCAGTGGCTCAATGTCAATGTGCATCCATCGAAGCAGCGTATCAAAATCAGTCCGCTAAACAATATCATGGCTCACTTAAGCCATACGATTCGTTCACAGCTAAAAATAGTCAATGCTACGTCAAAGGTTGCTAGCCCCGATAATCCAGAAGTGCCAGAAAAAGACGTCTCTGTAGATAATTTGTCTGACACACATTTGCCCAATGATATGCCTATAGATCACATAAGGCAGAGCAGGCAAGTGCAAGCTCCTAGGCAGTCATATCAATCTGCTTCAAGCAAATCATTTTCACATAAGTCGCCAGCTAAAGAACCAGCACCATCTTATGTCGATGAGCCGTTACAGCAAAGTCGCCGTACTTCGTATCGTTCATCCGAAGCGCCTACAGTTTCATCCTTACCAATCTGCTTGGATATTATTAATGATGCAGAGGCTCTTGTTATCGATTCAACCGCAACTGATAAAAACCTACCTTGGCTCTTATTTTATCATCAAGGGCAATGTCTATTAATAAGTACTAAAGACTGGCAGTCAAAGGTAAGACAGTTGTTTGAATCATCTATATTTAGCAATAAGGTATTTAAAAAAGATAAAATGTCAAACAGTGCTATGGAGATCAATCAACAGCTTACAACAGTAAGCTCGCAAATGACTGCACAAGACTCAGCAGTTTTTGTCGCAGATCTCGCTGATATACTGACAAGAAATGCGATCAGAATCTTAGACAGTCATCGTTTAGTCACACTAATGTTATCTTCTACATCCGAATAAATATCAAGCTGACTACTATTTTAGCCAACTACATATTGAGAAAGGCAATTCTATGCAATATTCGTCTGATAGCGTCTCTACTAATCTGCCTGATAATAGTGTCGTGTGTCTGATGGCGCCCACTGCCAGCGGAAAAACAGCATTAGCATATGAATTATACGATACAGGCCGTTTTGAACTGATTTCTGTGGATTCAGCACTGATATATCGCGATATGAATATTGGTACCGCAAAACCAATAGCAGATGAATTAACGCGTTATCCGCATCATTTGGTTGATATTATTGATCCCATGCAAAGCTATAGCGTCGCTGAGTTTATTGATGATGTAGCACGTCTTATTGATGAGTGTCATGAGCGCAAAAAGATACCGCTGTTAGTAGGCGGCACTATGATGTACTACATGGCGCTACTCGATGGCCTGTCTCCCGTACCTGATAGCGATGACAGCGTACGTGCACGCGTTGAGCAGTGGCGACAAGAGGAAGGTATCAGTGCTTTATATGATTATCTTGGCCATGTTGACTCAGTTAGCCATCAGCGTTTGAATGCGACGGATACTCAGCGCATTACTCGGGCAATTGAGGTTTATTTGCAGACAGATAGGCCCATAAGCGACTGGCAGCGTGAGCCAAAACAAGCTTTGGCCCATCATCCAGAACAGCAGTGGCATGCATTGTCAGTGATACCAGACCGCCCGTGGTTACATGCGCGTATCGAACAGCGCCTTGATATCATGTGGCAAGAAGGGTTAGTGGCAGAGGTTGTTGGCTTACTTGAGAAGTACCCGCTGACCCCTAATATGCCGTCGATGCGCTGTGTGGGTTATCGCCAAGTATTGGAATATCTCGTTCGTACGCAGCATCCAGTATTGGATAAAACCCATTTGGACAAAGCCCAATTTTATGAAGCCTTTGCAGACTCTAAAAGCCTAATGGCCATAAATAAGATGCAAGGCGAGGGCGTTTACACAAATGCTCAGCCAGATGTATCCTATGCTGAGACCGAAGCGCTTGCTTGTCAGGAAATGCAAAATAAGGCATTATATGCCACAAGGCAGCTAGCAAAACGCCAATATACATGGCTTAGAAAAGTTGCTCAATTGCCTGATGCTGCATCTGAGTTTGATGATGCGGTCACCAAAGGGATGGTGCTAAAAAACTTTACAACAATGGCACAAGCAAGAGATTATCTTTTTTGAAAATATACTTTTATCTTATTGGCTTGCGTCTTACTTTACGTTTTCAAAGCACGTTATTGATATATAAATAAAGAATCACAATTAGTTTCAAAAATTAGCGTGGATAACTGTTATAATTTGAGCTTACTACAGATCTAGTAGCCGTTAAATACAGTTATCTTGGTAGTAGATAGCTATTAACTTTTACAGAAAAAACGCTTGATGAAACAAGTGGTTACCTAATTACTGACAATGATAACGTACTCGCGTTAAAGTGGAATAACTTAAGAACAATGAATATTTATTTAGATACGTTTTATAAAGAAAACATATTATTGTATCTACCTTTTAGCCACTATAATTAAATTGACACTTAGAATAATTGGCACTCTAAACATAACTATATAATATTTAGGAGAGATTTCATGTCAAAAGGACAAACTTTACAAGATCCATTCTTGAATTCGCTGCGCAAAGATCGCATTCCTGTCTCTATTTTTTTGGTTAACGGTATCAAGCTGCAAGGCCAAATTGAATCATTCGATCAATATGTTGTACTCCTCAAAAATACAGTCAGTCAGATGGTATATAAACATGCCATCTCAACCGTAGTGCCAGCTCGTAACCCGCGTAGTAGTACAACCACTACAGGTACTGGCGCTCAACCTCAAGGCTTAGCGCAAACTGGTTATCAAGGGGGTGGCTTTGAGCGTGGCAGCAATCCTGCTGCGGGCGGTTTTGAAGAGCGTGGTTTTGCCTCTAGTCGTAGTGGATTTAATCGCGGAGGGTTTAGTCAAGGTCAAGAACGTGGCTTTGAGCGTGGTAGCTTTGGACAAGGTCAGGAACGCGGTTTTGAGCGCGGCGGCTTTGGACAGGATCGTGGTTTTGATGCACCGACAGACGGTACGGGCTTTGAAGAAAAGCCGGACAACGGATCGAATGATACCAATAGTTAATTAGCTGCACGCATTGAGTATATTATCCAACTATACATTAAAAGACATGATTTATACGATTAAGACCTGCTGCTATAGTGGGTTTTTTTTATATAAATAAGCAGATAGTTACTGTAAAAAATAATGGCTGCCTCCATTATATAAATGGTAGGCCATTATTAATATGAAACAGAGTATAGTAAAATACTAGGTTGATTCATTATAAAAATAGAGCAGATTCATGAGCGATACTACAACTGATTTGACCCATGAGCAATTTATCACAACGGCTATTGACGCGATTAATACTGAGATATCTGCATTAGCATTGTTGACAGAGCAGATAGATGACAGGTTTGCACAAGCATGTGACGTTATTTTGGCTTGTCAGGGTCGAGTGGTAGTAACGGGCATGGGTAAATCAGGATTGATTGGACGTAAAATAGCAGCGACTTTTGCCTCGACGGGTACGCCTGCTTTTTTTATGCATCCTGGTGAGGCAGGTCATGGCGATTTGGGCATGCTGGTCAAAGGTGATGTACTGCTTGCTATCTCGAACTCTGGTGAATCCGATGAGATTAAGATGCTATTGCCAGTGGTCAAACGCTTGAACATCCCTCTAATTAGTATCAGCCGAGATAAACGCGGTATGCTGCCACGAGCGGCTGATATTGTTTTGACCCTTGGCCACTCACAAGAGGCTTGTCCGCTCAATCTTGCCCCTACATCGAGTACAACGGCTACCTTAGCGTTAGGGGATGCTCTAGCGGTCGCCTTGGTACATGCTCGTAACTTCACTTCTGAGGACTTTGCATTATCGCATCCAGCGGGCGCATTAGGTCGTCAGCTATTGACGCGTGTCGAAGATTTAATGCATACCAAGTCAGAAGACTTACCCTTGATTCACCAACAAGCACCGCTACAGCAAGCACTATTTACGATGTCTGCTGGACGCTTAGGGATGACCGTGGTGACGGATGATAATGATAAAGTCGTTGGCGTATTTACAGATGGTGACTTACGCCGTGGTCTTGAAAAAGGTATTGATCTACAAACGCCGATGAATGAGGTAATGGTCAGTAACCCACGCCATATCAGTAAAACAATGCGCGCATCGGATGCCTTGAGTGTCATGAATGAAAATGGTATCAGTCAATTACTAATTATTGATGATGAAGATCGTTTAGAAGCAGTCATTACGGTTCATGATCTATTACAAGCTGGTGTAAAGTAATTCATTAATAGTTGATAGAACGATTGGTTTTTCATATAAAATAGTTAGAAAAATATTCGTCAAAAAGAGACAAATAATGCAAGATTTAATAAAAAAAGCCGGACAAGTAAAGCTATTGATCATGGATGTCGATGGGATTTTATCTAATGGTCAAATTATCTACGACGCAAATGGTATCGAAACCAAAGCGTTTTCAGTACAGGATGGCGTCGGTGTTAAGTCTCTAGCGCGTTATGGCATTTTAACTGCTATTATTACTGGGCGTAGCAGCGCTATGGTTGATAAACGTGCAACAGAAATGGGTGTCAATCATGTGGTACAAGGACGGGATGATAAGCTCATTGCACTAAAAGAGTTATTATCGTCTCTTGACCCTGCGCTCAATATTACTGCTGCCGACTGCGCTTATATGGGTGATGACTTGCCAGATATTAAAGCGATGCAAACGGTAGGGTTTGCAGCAACCGTACCCAATGCACACGCGGAAGTCATAAAACGCAGTGATATGGTCACCACTCGAGCAGGGGGTGCAGGTGCAGTACGTGAAGTATGTGATCTCATCTTAAAGGGGTACGGACATTATCAAGACTTTATTGCACATTATACGCTTGATGAAACTCAAGCTCAGGATGAACTGTCGTGAATACACGTGTTCTCATTATATTAGCGTTGATTATTGCTGGTATTGCGGGCTGGTTTTTCCAGCAACAAGGGGATGTGTCGCCACCAGTCAATATCGAGACGACAGATGTCGATTATGAAGCCACTGATATCAAAGCAGTTCAGACAAATGAGCAAGGTGAAACTGAGTATGAACTTACTGCTGAGTCTTTAACGCATAATCCTGAGACCAATCAGGATGAGATGTCAGGCATCACGATGAATTGGGAGCCGTCAACAGAGCAGCGCTACCGTATTCAAGCAGGTAGTGCAGCCATCAGTCAGCAAACAGGGGAGTTGAGCTTATCAGGTGGCTTTACACTGGTTAGCGAAGGTAATAAAGAGGCGTCTGATATTGAGCCAATCAAAGTGACTGGTAGTACCCTAAAAGGCAATACAAAGTCTGGTCAAGTGTATAGCGATGAGCCCGTCAAAATTGAACAAGGGATGAATCGTTTTGAAGCATCCAGCATGACTGCCAATCTGGAAACGGGTGAATATGAGTTTGGGCAAGTTGCTGTCGCTTTTACGCCCGCTGATCGTCAAGACAAAGCATTATTTTAAACTAGCGTTTTCTACTACATTAAAACAGCAGCCATCATGAAGTTTGCAAATCCTATCAACAATTATGAAACGAGTTATTATATGAAATCTAAATTTTTGCCTACTTTATGCGCATCAATCTGCTCACATAAGCTACGTGTTGTTCCAACGTTTATGTTGTTAGCCCTACCATTGTATGGCCATGCACTGCCATCAGATGCCAATCAGCAAATCAAACTGCTAGCGGACAAGGCCACTTATAGTGAGCGTACTGGCGTCACTAGTTACTCAGGTAATGTCATTATTACTCAAGGCACTTTTAAAATGACTGCGGACAATATCACAGTCAATCTCTCGCAGCAGCGCAGCATTAATTCAGCGGTAGCGACGGGTCGTCCAGCAACTATGCAGCAGGTTGTGACGCAAGAAAAAGGCTTGGCAAAAGGTCAGGCAAATAAGATTGATTATAACGCGGTATCTGGCATTATCACTCTAACAGGAAATGCCAAGCTGGTTCAGAATGGGGCAAGTTTTGCCGGTAATGTTATTCGTTATAGTCTAAAAGCAGGTGATGTAGAAGCGACCGCTGGTGGTAATCAGCGAGTAGAGTTGGTATTTCCACCAAATAATAATACCAACCAAAGTGGCGTTCGCTAACCTAGCCAACCAAAGCATGAATAGGTTTTTGGTAGTATACGAATATCGTGAAAGCAAGAGTAAGCTATGAGTGACAATAAAAATATAGATTCTTCAGTATCAAATAGCAATACGGCGCCTGTCGCTCGCTTGACTATGCAAAATTTGGGTAAACGTTACGGCAAGCGCTGGGTAGTCAAAGATGTCTCGTTTTCTGTTGAGCAAGGCCAAGTTGTTGGACTGCTAGGCCCGAATGGTGCTGGTAAAACGACCAGTTTTTACATGGTGGTGGGACTGGTCAATATGGATAAGGGCCGTGTCACTCTAGGAAAAATGGATCTGTCTAAATACGCTATGCACGAGCGTGCTCGTGCTGGTATTGGTTATTTGCCGCAAGAAGCGTCGATTTTCCGTAAATTATCTATCGAAGACAATATATTGGCGATTTTGCAGACTCGTACAGAATTAAGTAAAGCTGAGCAGCAGCAAGAGCTTGAAAAGCTGATTGGCGAATTTCATTTAGAACATGTACGTACCTCACTTGGAATGAGTGTGTCAGGCGGCGAGCGTCGTCGCTGTGAAATTGCTCGTGCGCTAGCGGCGGATCCTAAATTTATCTTATTGGATGAGCCATTTGCCGGTGTAGACCCCATTTCTGTTGGCGATATCAAGGATGTTGTTTTGACACTGAAAAATCGTGGTATTGGTGTCTTAATCACTGATCACAATGTTCGTGATACGTTAGCCATCTGTGAAAAGGCTTATATTGTTTCAGAAGGGGCTATCATTGCCGAAGGTACTTCATCGGAAGTCTTAGAAAATGATCTGGTCAAATCTGTTTACTTAGGTAAAGACTTTCAAGTATAGCCCGCTGTGCTAAATCATTTTTTACTCATATTCTTATCTACACGAACTGCTGATTTTAGCATTGCAACTAACTGATAAAGCCAGCAGTCAACATTTTCATTATATTTAGAATAACCTACGCTTAACGCTCTCCCTTCTATCAGATACAGCTTTCGATACTCACAACTGGCTGATCGCGACAAACACTCTTACATTCCTACTCATCAAAGAGCGTACGATATTTTATTCATTATTCTCGACTAATCATCTGGATAAGGCTCATCATTTATGGCAAAAAATAAAAGCAGTTATGTCTGTCAGAATTGCGGCGCGCATTTTGGCAAATGGGCAGGGCAGTGTACAGATTGCGGCGAATGGAATAGCTTGGTAGAAGCGCCAAATGTCAGTATGCCGCATCACAATAAAAATACCGCCAAGCCTAATGCCGGCCGATCCACTTCTCGTAGTACTGCTGCACCAGTTGGTAACTACTCTGGCACTCACAGCGCAGTTATGCCACTTAACGCAGTCAGTGTGACGCTAGACACACGCTTGCCAACAGGCATTAGCGAGTTTGATCGTGTGCTGGGTGGCGGATTGGTAGCTGGTTCTGTCGTACTAATCGGTGGTGACCCGGGTATTGGTAAGTCAACCATATTGTTGCAGACAGCGACTAATATGGCACGTGCCGATTCTTTGGCAGGTAGCGCGCTTTATGTGACTGGCGAAGAGTCACTTGCACAAGTAGCTATGCGTGCCAAACGCTTAGATTTACCTGCTGATAGACTTCGCGTACTCGCAGAAACCAATGTAGAAACCATTTGTGCGGCCTTGACCCAAGAGCAGCCAGCCATCGCTATTATTGACTCTATCCAGACTATTTATACTGACGCCATCAATTCTGCACCAGGCGGCGTCAGTCAAATCAGAGAGTCTGCCGCGATCTTAACGCGCTATGCAAAGCAAACAGGTACAGCGCTATTTTTAGTGGGCCATGTGACGAAAGAAGGCACTTTAGCAGGCCCACGTGTACTTGAGCATATGGTCGATACGGTATTGTATTTTGAAGGTCAGTCTGACTCACGTTTTCGGATGATTCGTGCAGTCAAAAACCGTTTTGGTGCGGTTAATGAGCTGGGTATTTTTGGCATGACTGACATGGGGCTCAAAGAAGTTGCCAACCCATCAGCGATATTTTTGAGCCGTTATGATAAGCCCGTTGCTGGATCTGTTGTTATGGTTAGCCGTGAAGGGACTAGGCCATTACTGGTTGAGGTGCAAGCGTTGGTGGATGACTCCCAAGGACAGCCTAGACGCATGGCGTTGGGTTTGGACTTCCAGCGTTTGTCCATGCTACTAGCAGTGATGCATCGTCACGGTGGCATTCATACCAGTGGACAAGACGTCTATGTCAACGTTGTTGGTGGCGTCAAAGTCATAGAGACTGGATCTGATTTGGCAGTGTTGTTGGCATGTGCCTCAAGCATCAAAGAAAAGCCATTACCATCGTCATTAGCAGTGTTTGGTGAGGTCGGTTTATCTGGTGAAATCCGTCCAGTACCCAACGGTCAGGAGCGTTTAAAAGAAGCGATGAAGCATGGGTTCAAACATGCGATTATTCCAAAGGCCAATGCACCTGCTAAAGATGCGCCTCAATTTAAAGGAATCAATGTGATTGCTGTTGAACGTCTTGACGATGCCATCGAAAGTGCGTTTGAGTTATAACCAATCTTGAAAAGTATAAAAGATTTGATCAAAAAAGCCCCTAACTCATGATAAGTTAAGGGCTTTTTTATATGCTATAAGTTTTAAAACTAAGGTCCTGAAACACGCTCAATAGCGACATTACCGACACCTTTATTAGTGATACCTAGGCGCTTAGCTGCACCATACGATAAATCTAATACGCGGTTGCCATGGAATGGACCACGATCGTTCACTTTTACTACAACGCTCTTGCCATTCGTCTTGTTGGTCACTTTGACATAGCAGTTGAGTGGTAGTGAGCGATGTGCTGCCGTCAAACCATTCATATCAAAAGTTTCACCACTAGCAGTTTTTCGGCCATGAAACTTACGACCATACCAAGAGGCAAGACCAGTTTGCTTAAATTTACTAACAGAATTAGAGGCTACTGCGGTTAGACGCTCTAACACATCTTCATCATTAGTGACTTGAGTGGTATCACTCGCTAATAGTGAACTACTAAGTGCTAATGAAGTAGGCTGACGTGCTGATTTGACCAAACTTGATGCACCATCATGCTGACGGCTAAGCTCACCAAGTACACGATCGATATGGGAGGCGTTATCTTGTGAAATCATTGCAAGGGAGGTTTTTGCTTCTACAGCATTTACATTTGTAGCAACTGCAGAGCCAGCGAATAAAACTGCCGACATAGTAAGTAAACCAGATAAACGCTTATTCATAAATACCTCTATAACTTATACACCAAAACCTAACTCTAAATTTTTAGATTAAGTATGACAGCGTTAGACCAATCTAACAGTGAATCAAACTCTAGAATCTTTATATTAATCTATTGTTTTGATAGCGATTAATATTTAGGGCGAGACTCTTATAGGTTTCAATATATGGTAATTTTTCATTTTATGATCATAAGTAGCGGTAGTAATGACCGTAGTTACTTAGGACATGCTTAAATGATAGTCAGTGATATTCATTGAGTACTTATTTTTAACTTGGAGAGTAAGTACCAATGTCACTATATGTCGTATCTATAAAACTTCCGATATACAAACTTTCTGATATTGCTAAAGTAATGAAGGGTTTAAAAGTTTTTGCGTGATGCTTTGTTATTAAACCGTTAATTAAGTAGTGTATTTGAAAGTCTGAAATCTACAAGATGCTAACTATACGACCAATCTACAACCAAAGTATAATTAAATGCAAATTTTGTTAGTGGCTATGTACGGGTTATGTATCAAAGTACAGTAAAACGAGGTTAACGCAATTTTTTGTAAAAAACAAGAAATAAAATATTTCAGCCCTGATTTACAATTCATTTTGGTTAAAAAAATCACTGTTAATGACAGTATGATACAAGTAATTAAATAACAATACTTTATGTCTCATGACAGCATTTTGATAGTCTGGTCATGACTGGGGGTTATGTAGTATCTATTAAAAGTAACAAAATATTAATAGTAGCAAAATCGCTGATACTTTGATTTAATCTAAACTTTGTTGTCATTAGTCATGCAAGAGTGCTTTATTTTATGCTCAGTGTTTTTGAGAGATATAAATGATGTGTGTTTGTCATATTTCAATGATAATTTACTGATGTTTTATATATAAGGTATTGTTTATCAGTGTTTTTAACCAGATTTGTGAGTGTGAATCGACATCAATAAGCCAAAACCTGCCATCAAAGTCACGATAGCGGTACCACCATAGCTGATGAAAGGAAGGGGTACGCCAACAACAGGTAAAATACCGCCAACCATACCGACATTGACGAATATATAAACGAAGAAAGACATGGCAATAGCGCCCGCAAGCAGCCTGCTATAAATGTCAGGATGGGTGAAAGCGATATACAAGGCACGCGACAAAAGGCAAAAGTAAATAAACATCAGCAGCATGACACCTAGTAAACCAAATTCTTCAGAGAAAGCTGCAATAATAAAGTCAGTATGACCTTCTGGTAAAAAATGCAGATGCGACTGTGTGCCTTCTAAATACCCTTTGCCAGTGAGACCACCTGACCCAATGGCTGTCTTTGACTGAATAATATTCCATCCAGCACCTTGTACATCGGCTTCAGGATTGAGTAAGGTTAGGACGCGCGTACGCTGATAATCATGCAACAAAAAGTTCCAAGCAAATGCAATAAAAGGTATCGCTAAAACCACAGCAGCAGAAATCAGACGCCAAGATAGGCCCGCCAAGAACAGCACAAAAATGCCACTAGCAGCGACTAAAAGCGAAGTGCCAAGATCAGGCTCTTTTGCAATCAGCAATACAGGAACGATAATCAATGCCAGAGTGATGGCAATACTGGACGGTGATGGCGGAAGATCACGCTTGGACAAAAACCAAGCACACATCATCGGCATACCAAGCTTCATAAACTCAGACGGCTGCACACTACCAAACCCAGGTAAGTTGATCCAGCGCTGAGCACCCATACGCACTTCACCAATGATATCAACCAATACCAATAATATAAGACCTAATACATAAAACACAGGCGTAAAGGTACGGTAAAGGCTTGGCGGTATTTGTGCCATCGCAAACATTACGGTGAATGCCACACCGTAACTTACCATCTGACGTATGACCATGCCGATGTCTTGACTGGCAGCACTATATAAAATCGTCAGGCCAATGCAGCAAACCGTTAACAAAAGCAAGGTCAACCACGGATCGATGTGAATACGTTGCCAGATCGTCGGTGCATGACCTTGGCCTAAGTGATGGCTCTGACGTGAAAAACGGTATTGCGGGTTAGAAGACATAGGCAAAGTTTGGCTAGCAGTTGGAGTAAAAGGGAGAGGTTCTCTAAGCTGTCTTATATAAAATATGTGATGAGTATTTGACGGTCTCTATTCTAATAGAAGCTCACGGACAAAAAAACAAGCAGATACTTAACATCTAGGCAATAAAGTCACGTAATTATAAAAGTGATAAGGATAAGTGTTAATTACGAATATCCTGCCTCAGATTAGAGGCGATAGTTTAGCCTGCTTGCTGAAAATTTGATAGTATCGATAAAACGTTTTTAGCGGTAGATTCCTGCAATGATAAAATCAAAAAACCATAACTATGGACAAATCCAGAAGCCTATTCTTGCACTGGTTGTTTGTATGAGTAGCATCAATGTTCATGCCGCTATTATAACTGATAGTAGTGAACGCCGTATCGAAGTGCGTCAAGGCAGTGGCGACACTAGCAATGCTTATATATCGCCTTCTAACAATGTCTCTAGTCAGCGCCCTGGTGTCACTATGTTAAGTGGCGCAAATGCATCAAATGGCGATAGTATGCAAAGCTTGATTGCACAAAAGCAGCGTGATTTTGAAATTGATGCCAGTCTGTCTATCGAGGAAAACAAACGCGTTAATGTGAATCAACGAAGACCGACTTATAATACAACTTACCGTAATAACAGCTACAGCACAACGAATAACACCTATAATAGTGCTAATAACGATCTTACGAGCATGGACTTTAATGCATGGCTCAACAGTAACAGTTACCGTGCTAGGCAAGTAGCCGAATATCAGCGCTATTTGAGCGCACGTGTGGGTGCACAAAATGTACCACCACTGTCTCAGCTACTTACCACCGCGCGCAGCTGGGACAAATGCGGTTATGAGCCTTATCAGCTGCCACCGCGAGAGTTGTGGGCCAATATCGTGCCAACACTACACCTCTATAGTGAGCTAAAAAATCAAGGCATTTTGCCTTTAAGTACTGAGATACGCTCGGTGTATCGTAGCCCTGGGCTGAACGACTGTGCTGGCGGTGCTGGCAGTAGCAAGCATATGAATGCAAGTGCCATGGATATTTGGGTGCCAGAGTACGAAGACAACCTATGGCGGCTTAGTACGATGCAGGATGGCCTGTGCCAGTTTTGGCAATATCAAGGACAGTCTTACAACTTTGGCTTGGGTTTATATGCCACAGGTGCGATTCATCTAGATACCGATGGTTATCGTAAATGGGGTTTTAACCATACCAGTAGTAGCTCTTATTGTCGCTATTAGATAGCTAAGGGTTAACGCGTCATAAGCAAGCGCACACTCAAATTAGTGACAATAAAAAAACGAGAAACAGTATAATATCGCTTATAAATTTTACAGCTAAATGATTAATAGGATGAGCTGGCTAGACGCGCAAGTTCACCAAAAAATTGTTTGGAATTTAATATTTATGTTCTAATATGAATATTTTCATTTACTATCTTTATATCCTTATCACTCTTCAAAGAAGAAGATTATGGTTAATATAAGCGGGATTTATGACAAAGCAGCATTCAGCAGTTGCAAGATGCAGTAAATCGAATGAAAGGAAACAACGTTTTTTTCGCTCAAAATATATTTACACCACATTAATAGGAATGGCATCATTTTCCATATTATTGGTGAGTGCCTGCAGTCCAGAACCCTATCCTGAAAACAGCTCGCTGGTGACAGATAAAGCTGCGCTAACACGTGATAGCATCGCACAAAATTCTGAAAACATTGAAGACAGTATTAGAAACTCTTATGCTCGTTTGGCCTCAGAGCGCGCTGATGTATGCCCAAAGTTGATAGAAGAACAGGGTAGTCAGGTTATTGAGCGCGTTGCAGAAGTAATGGTAAACGATTATTGTGACTATTTTCTATATCCTCGAGAGGGTCAGCATATTTCAGTCGCCACCAACAATCGCCAAATCGAGGCCTTACTTATAGTCCCCGCGCTACATAACTTTGCTAATGGTGGTTATAAGGTCATGTCTTACGACAAGCATATCATTCGACTGAGCTATAATGGTGCCACCTATAAGCCTCAAAACCTCAATTACGACATCGTAATGACCATTTCTGATAACTCTGATAAAGAGTATTCGTAGTCTTTTTTGATAGCACAAGTCAGTCACAAGATAATAAACACATGAGTGATGAGTCGGGCATACTGAATCGCTCATCACTCACGCTATTTGTTATCTAACTGAGTGAATTTAACCTAGCTTATTTCCCTCTTGTTATTTGGTCGTTTTTGTCGTAGCTTCTATCCCCTTCCAAGGATCGTCTTGCCCAACTGTCACGATTAAAAAGTTATCCGGATTTAAGGTATCGCGCAGCGTTTTGTTGACCCCTGACAGCGTGACTTGATCAATACGGTTGACATAATCGGCCAAGTAAGTGTTTGGCAATTGATAGAAATTCATCATTCCTAACAACCCATTGATCCCTGCGTTACTTGCAAAACCCATCGGGAAGCTATTTTTGAGATTGTCTTTGGTCAGGCGTATCTCGTCCTGAGTGACTCCTTTTTCTAACGTGTCATCGATAACCGCTAAGCTTGCATCGATTGCCGCACGTGCTTTGTCATTACGTGTCGAAAAGCCAATCTGATAAGGCCCGCGTGCTAGCATCGGATTCATTGATCCTGAAATACCGTAGGTGTACCCGAGATTTTGTCTAATCTCAGTCATCAAACGGGCATTAAAGTCACCACCTGCCATTACCTCGTTACCAACCGCAAAATTGGTTTGCTGCTGCTGGGCTGTTGGATTGGTTGCACGTTTACTGCCTAATTGCCCCATCAATACGGTAGTTTGGGTACTTGGGAAGGGGATATGAATGTGCTGTGATTTAGTGAGAGGTTTAGGCTCAGGTAAATCAGCGGCAGCTTGACCAGCAGATAGTTTAATCGTGATATCTTCAGCCAGCTTTTTCGCCTGTACCAAGGTCAGATTGCCTGTCATAGCGATAGAGGCATTTGCCGCCACTAAATACCGATTTTTAAAGTCTATCAGCTGTTGCTTCTGGATAGTTGGCACGCTCTCTAGCGTACCGACTGAGGGATGAGCGTAAGGATGACTGCCGTATAAAGCCTTATCAAAGGCAATACTGGCAAGACTGCCAGGGTCTTGTTTTTGCTGCTGTAAGCCAACGAGTAATCGTGACTTGTTACGTGCTAATACCTCGTCATTAAACGTAGGCTCACTCACCATTTGCGTCATCAAATCAACAGCTGGTAAAAGGTGTTTATCGTCTGATAAGCTGCGTAGCGAAACAATGAACATATCCTTATAGGCACTACTGCCTAGATTGATGCCTAGTGTTTCAACAGCACGCGTGAACGCATCTTCATCTAAGCTTTTGGAACCCTGCTCAAGCATCGTTGCGGTCATGTTGGCGATGCCAAAACCGTCTTTACTGATGCTGCCATCACGGGCACTACCAGCGTTGAAACGTAAGTCCACATCGACGATCGGTAAGGCTGTGGTCTGAACGAACATGACAGGAACACCAGCTTTGGTCTTAAACTCTTGAATCGTTGGCACTGTGACTTTTAAAGATTTGGCATCATCGATACTGGTAAGTTTAGATAAAGCTGCAATCGGCGCACTTGCATCAACAGCAGTAGGGGCTCGGTAATCTTCAGCGCCTGTAGTGTCGGCTTGGGCAGTATTAGCCAATATACTCAATGCAAAAACTATGCTGGTACTAAGGTATGATAGCTTTTTTAATGAGAGATTAGATGATGTAGAGGGCAAGGCATTACTCAAAGATTTGTGTGTTGCTTGAGAGTCATATTTATTCTGAATCATGATGTTCTTCTTATTAAGAATACGGTTATATCGTCGCTTTTATGAAACGTTCTGATAACAGGCAGTATTTATTGTGCTTTGGTAGTGTTCTCTTTCGGGGGCACAATATGCATCACCGTTAAGTTGTCCTTAACCAAATACTTCTTACTGGCAGCCTGAATGTCAGCGACACTGATACCATCTAGTTTGGTTGGTAACTTAGCAAGTAATCTGTCATCTAGCCCGATAGACTGTAGTGAGCCGATCATACGTGCTTGTCCTTCCATGCTATCTTGTGCATATACTAGGCCAGTGACGGCATTGGTCTTGGCGCGACTGATTTCATCGGCAGCAATGGGATCGGTTTTGAGTTTTTCTATCTCTGATATTATGGCTTGTTGCGCTTGCTCTAAACTGACACCTTCACGTGGTGTCGCTTGAATCATAAATAGCCCATCGCCGCGATCTAACAAATCGTAAGAAGTACCAACCGTGGTCAGTAGACCTTGCTCACGTATCAATCGACTCTCCAAGCGTGCAGATAGACCGCCATCGAGTACGTCTTGAGCAAGCGAGAGGGCGTAAGCCTGTTTTTCATTGTTTGCGCCTGCTGTCACTAGGCTAGGTACGTTGTAACCCATAAGTAGGACGGGCACTTGCACCGCTTGCTCAGAGTCTACTTTTTGATAACCACGAAAGCCTTTTTGAGTGACAGCGTTACGCTTAGGTACGTTGCTTGGCGCCAGCTCACCAAAATAGCGTTTGACTTGAGTGAGTACTTCTTGTGGTTGCACATCGCCGACGATGACTAAAGTAGCATTATTGGGTGCATACCATGTCTTGTACCAGTCTTTTAGATCCGAGAGTTTGATGGATTCTAGCTCACTCATGGGCCCAATGACAGATTCACCCTTTGGACTGTTAGGCAATGCTAGCAAACGAAATAATTCGTAAGCTTTGGCAAGGGGATTGTCATCAGTACGCTGACGTCGCTCTTCCATGACGACTTGGTGCTCTTTGGTAAACTCTTTGTCATTGAAGGTGAGGTTTTTCATTCGATCTGCTTCAAGCTCTAACGCCAACGGCATACGATTGGCAGGAAATAGCTCGTAGTAGCCCGTATAATCATAGCTGGTAAAAGCATTGTTAACCCCGCCAAACTTGGCAATCAACCGCTCGTAATCATCACTTGAAACATTGTTGGTGCCTTTAAACATCATATGCTCAAGTAAGTGAGAGATGCCGCCTTTATCCAGCGGCTCATCTGCCGAGCCCACCCGATACCAAATCTGGGTCATGGCGACGGGTGCACGGTGGTCTTCTTTTATGACCACTTTTAGGCCATTTTCTAACTGGTATTCATGTCGACCTGACATATCCATTGTCAAAGCAGAGGGCTTTGCCTCATCAGTTGTTTTATTTTTACTAAATGCGCTTTGAGATGACCCATCTGTCGTGACCGTATTTTTTGTAGTGGTAGTCGTGCTAGAAGGTAATGCGGTGGTTTGACAGGCAGAAAATAATGTTGCCACCGTTAGAGCACAGGCGATACGTAATGGCGTAGTAGTGAGCGTTGAAGACAATGGCATGGTATGGTCTACTTATATAAAATAATGACTGAAGTGATGGACGTAATCATAGCAATACAATGCATCACAGTGATGTCTGTGTGCCAACCATGACACTAGCGGTCGGTCTAATATCTTGCGTCGTATTGCAACCTGCCACAGATAATACAGTTGTCGTTAGCAAAATCGCCACACTGATATTGGCAATGCTTTTATAGTGTTTAGAGAGTGATGACATAAGCGTTTCCTAATAAGAATTTTTAGATGAGTCTTGGTAGAGTAGGCGAAGTCTTGCAAGGAACAAGTCAGAATTTTGTGTCCAAACCTTAAGCAAAACTCTCTCAAATCATTATGTGATTTTTTGAGCAGATAATTTTTGACGACAGTCTACTATGGTAAGGGCTAAGCGCGACTTGAATTATGCTAAAATAGGCTAAAGTCCATGGTCATATAGCTGGCAAGCTTATGACAATCTAAAAATCCATTTACAATAAACAAATAATTAATAGCGATAACTTTTAGGGCAAACTTATGAATAACCCAAACAATAGCAACCGTGTGGTCATCAATCTTGATGATGGTCTCGATGATTTAGATGACGATGATATTACCTTACCCAGTCTACCGGTGCAATCGGTGCCAATCATTGATGAAACAGAGCGTGCTGCGCTACAAAGGGATAATACGGCAAATCCAGATGTCTCAAACAATCAGGCAGCAGAAAATATTGCTTTGGCCACGCCAATTGTTATGACAGAAGAGCATAACGTCCCTAAAGGTGCCTCTGAGAGCTTTTCAAGTGCTAAAGAGACAGGCACTACGAGCAAACCTAGCACTGCGACAACCATTCCTGCCATGCCATTACAAGAGCAACTTGGGGATACACCAAGGGTAAGTCCAGTCGCTAGCAGCAATACCCAAGCAGCCACGCCACAAGAGCCTGCTGCAGAGCCACCAGAAAATAAGAAAAAAGGCAGCTGGTTTAACCGTATGAAGACGGGGCTGAGTAAGTCACGTAAAAATTTGGCCGAAGGGATGGTCAGCATACTTATCGGTGGTAAAGAGATCGATGACGAGCTGTTAGAAGAGGTCGAAGATCAGTTATTGGTTGCTGATATCGGCGTTAATGCAACCAACCGTATCATCAAGAACCTGACCGAGCAGACTGCCCGTGGTGACTTGATTTATGCTCACTCACTCTATAAAGCCTTGCAAAGTGAGCTGGTTGATATCCTAACGCCTAAGGTTGAGCCGCTGGTGATCGATACCAGCAAAAAACCATTTGTTATCTTAGTTGTGGGTGTCAATGGTGTTGGCAAAACCACAACCATCGGTAAGCTCGCCAAGCGCTTACAAGGTGAGGGTAAATCAGTCATGCTAGCGGCAGGGGATACTTTTCGCGCGGCTGCCACCGAGCAGCTACAGATTTGGGGCGAGCGTAATCATATCCCAGTGGTGGCACAAGGTCATGGCTCTGATAGTGCTTCTGTCATTTTTGATGCGATGCAATCTGCCAAAGCAAAAAATATCGACGTACTCATAGCAGATACCGCTGGCCGTCTACAAAACAAGACACATTTGATGGCAGAGTTAGAGAAAGTGGTGCGCGTGATGCGTAAAGCTGATCCAAGCGCTCCGCATGAAGGTATGATCGTACTCGATGCTGGCACGGGTCAAAATGCCATTAACCAAGTTGAGCTATTTAACAAGATTGTACCATTGACAGGTATCACCATTACGAAGCTAGATGGTACGGCAAAAGGTGGCGTGGTGTTTAACATTGCCGAAACGACAGACGTGCCTATCCGCTATATTGGTGTGGGTGAGTCGATTGATGACTTGCGCGCCTTTAGTCCGAAACAGTTTGTCGCCGCTTTGTTTGAGACAGATGACAAAGAGTAGAACCGCTATTTGTAACGGCTAAACAATCTTTAAAATAATTTGGAAATCAAAGCCATGATAGTGACCGAAGCATCTTTTGGATCGTATCGATTAACGCTCATTGCCCGTCTCGATGAGCATGACCAGCCTGTGCTCGTTGAAGCCAACTGGCTGCTGCCCGGTAATACTTGGCACAGCTCAAAATCTGTCCCCAAGCTTAAAAAATATTATGGCCTGACAGATGAAGACTTTACCTTTATAGACAGCAATAGCCTAAGCATGAAAGAGCCTACTCAAGCTTTACTGATAGAAACGATTTTCCAACTCAAAGATTATGCTGCTGGTAAACGCAAGACATTGGACTTGCCCTTAGATTTTTCTATGGGTACTGAGTTTCAACAAAGCGTATGGCGGGCACTACAAGAGATTGGCTATGGCGAAACCATCAGCTATGCCACCCTCGCGCAGCGTGTTAATAGCCCGAAGGGGTTCCGCGCGGTTGCACAGGCTAATGGCAAAAATCCTTTTAGTATCATTGTGCCTTGTCACCGAGTGATTGCAAGCGACGGTAAGCTTGGCGGTTATACAGGTGGATTAGATAAGAAGGAATATCTGCTGGCGCTTGAAGGGGTTAGGTGTAGAACGTAAAGATAAATATAATGCTTCAACTATTGAATGAGTGAGCAGAAAAAAGCACCAAACCGACAATTGATTGGTGCTTTTTCTGGGGGTGTTCTTGCCAGTATTTAGTTATTAAGCTGGCTATCCCTCAAGCTGCGCCATGACGTCAGCAGAGAAGTTCACGTTAGTATAAACTTCTTGCACATCATCCGCATCTTCTAACATATCGATCATCTTTAGGATTTTTTCAGCATCTTCCACATTGTCGATTTCAGCCGTGGTAGATGGTGACATGGTGACTTCAGCATTGTCAGAGACAAGACCAGCAGCGTTAAGCGCGTCTTGAACTTGACCGAAAGTTTCCCACTCAGTGATGACAAGCAAGCTTTCACCATCGTTTTCGATATCAACGGCGCCCGCATCTAGTGCCACCATCATGACTTCATCTTCTAGGCTTACATCATTAAAAGTGATCTCGCCGCGTTTGGTAAACAGATAAGCCACTGAACCTGAAGTACCAAGATTGCCATCACATTTGGTAAAGGCGTGACGGACTTCACTGACCGTACGATTGAGGTTATCAGTCATGGTTTCGACCAGTACCGCTACACCGCCGACACCGTAGCCTTCGTAACTGACTTCTTCCATTTTTTCATTATCACCGCCGCCTGTACCACGGTCGACAGCACGGTTGATCGTGTCGCGAGTCATATTGACTGATAGCGCTTTTTCGATAACAGCACGTAAGCGCGGGTTTTTGTCAGGGTCGGGGTCGCCTTGTTTGGCAGCTGAGACGATTTCACGAATAATTTTGGTAAATATTTTACCTTTTACTGCATCCTGACGGGCTTTACGGTGTTTAATATTTGCCCATTTTGAATGGCCTGCCATATAACATCCTTAAGGTTTACGTATTATTTTTTATGTGCAAGAAGGCGATGAATTACAGCCTTCGATGTCTGATCACCTTGTTTTATACTATCATTATTTTGTCTATATCAGGTAATAGCGCTACTTGCACGTTAACGATTTGTATGTTGTTGAGAGTGCTTTTTTGCTACACTGTGGCAAATTATAGATTGTATTCACTGTGATAAGTGAGCAATATTATAAACCAGTTTTAACTATTTTGACCAACTTGCCCTTATCCATCACATTTTAAGTCATGGAACGCTATCAAGCCATTGATTTTATAAAGTTACTGATTCTATGAAGCGACCAACTGCTGAAGCCCTAACACACTTGCGTAACCGTACGCATATTATTATTGAAGGTACAGATACCCGTTTGGGTAAGCTCTTTGATATTGTATTATTGATTGCGATTTTGACCAGTGTGGCTGTCGTCATGCTTGATAGTGTGTTGTACATGCGCTTGCAATATGGCACGTTGTTTTTTTATGCAGAGTGGTTTTTTACGATTCTATTTACCATTGAGTATGCACTAAGGTTGTTTTCAGCACCCAATCGCTTGCGCTATGCGTTTAGTTTTTTTGGCATAGTGGATTTGTTGTCTGTTTTGCCAAGCTATCTCAGCTTACTATTTGTAGGTGTGCAGTATCTACTTGTCATACGAGTGCTACGTATCTTACGTGTATTCCGTGTCCTAAAACTTAAAGCCTATATGCAACAAGCAGGTTTTTTGGCTTCTGCACTCAAAACCAGTCAGCAGAAAATTACCGTTTTCTTCTTGTCGCTTGTGCTATTGGTAACCATCTTTGGTTCAATCATTTACGTAGTAGAGGGGCCTGAGAACGGGTTTACTAGTATTCCATTGTCTATCTATTGGGCGGTCGTCACGATGACGACAGTTGGCTATGGTGATATGTCGCCCAAGACGCCGTTAGGCCAAGCAATTGCAACCATGGTTATGATCACAGGTTATTCGATTATCGCTGTACCGACAGGTATTTTTACCTCTGAGCTGGCTCGTAATATGCGTCCGCAGCTTAATCCTGTCACTTGTCCGAACTGTGGTAAATTCGGTCATGCAGTGGGCGCAGACTTTTGCGATCGCTGCGGGCACGCGCTCCACATTTAATGACAGGTTTGACTGTTATTGCCAATTGATCGCTTATTATACGTCAATGTACTCATCAACGAGCGGCGAGAGGTCAGTCTCAACGCCAAGATTGACCAGATTCCAGTACTGTCCAGATACGGTACGGTCTAACATCATGGTGGTGGCAGAGGGCTGAAACTGACCGAAGTATTTTAATGAAGTGCGCATTTGGGCAATCACCTCATGGTGTATTTGACTGCTACCAAAATCAAATGGCCCTTCTTGGTATGGGCGGATAGATAGTGGTTTTAGACCAATAGATAGCCATTTTTCATAAAACTCGCCAGGGATGTTTTTATCATCATCACGGCGAATATCTAAGGCGACAAGGTCTTGCTCAAGCGCGGTCACATCGCCTTTGATAGCATGCTTGGCAAAACGACGGAATAGTTGGACCTCGCTATCACTGTAACTACGGATACCGCCGAAGTCATACGCCACAACACTACCATCCTGCCGAAAAGCAAAGTTGCCTGGATGCGGATCACAATGCATACGGTACAGACTAAATAGTTGTCCTGCGGTAAAATGAAACAAGCGCTTTGCTATTTTTTGCTTAATGGCATTGTCCCATGTTGCAGCGACGGTCAATGTCTCTCCTATCTCCTCAGTCAGTGTCAAAATCCGTCTAGAAGAGTGGCTGCTAATGACTTTTGGGATAATGAGACCTTCATCATCAGCATGAAAGGCACCAAATACACGCAGATTGTGCGCCTCTTTGGTATAGTCCAACTCGTCGTGTAGACTCTGTCGAATCTCATTAAATAACTGCTCTTGCAACTGCTTACTCATATTGAGCACACCTGCAATTTTTAGCGCCATGCGCACCTGTTTGAGGTCGCTATCACAGTTTTCATCGACATCAGGATACTGGACTTTGACCACGACCCTTTGTCCAGAAGGTAG
The DNA here is from genome assembly GCF_002341255.1 of Psychrobacter sp. UBA2514. Taxonomy (NCBI): domain Bacteria; kingdom Pseudomonadati; phylum Pseudomonadota; class Gammaproteobacteria; order Moraxellales; family Moraxellaceae; genus Psychrobacter; species Psychrobacter sp. UBA2514. The sequence goes on along the minus strand of NZ_DDNS01000021.1, from coordinate 19,857 downwards.
CACAGCTTTATGGACTTGCCCAATAGATGCTGCGGCAAATGGCGTCTCGTCAAACTCACTGAACAGCTCTGCCATCGGTGCTTTAAGCTCACGCTCAACTTGTGCACGTATTTGCGCATAAGGCATGGGCGGTGCATCTTTTTGGAGTTTTTCTAGGGCAGTTGCGACCTCAGGCGGGAACACGTCTTTGTACTGTGAGGCAATTTGTCCGACTTTCATCACCGCACCTTTCATCTCACCCAACGTCTCGGCAATCTGGATACCCACGTCTTGCATCAAGTCTGAGCGAGCTTGTAGGCGCTTTTCTTCGTCACTCGAGAGATGCTTAAACGAGTTTTTAGCGGCTTTGCCGGCGATGCTTGCTGTCATGCCAGCGAGTTTCATAAAGCGCTTTCCGGACGTTTTTGCCATTCATATCACCATATAGTGGATTGTTTTGCTCAGTCATAATTCTATTATTTTCATCAAACAATTACTGTTTAACTAATGTGTGAAAAATAAGAAGTTTTACTTTATTAACAAAGCTAGTAATCTATAAAATTAGAAAACACCTTAAGTGCTTGTATTGACTGAATAAATATTGCTTAGCCAGTAGTCTAGTGCCATCTCATAACCCATATGACCCAAACCACAGATGACACCGACTGCGACATCGCTCAAATAGGAATGATGCCTGAAAGGCTCACGTGCATGGACATTGGATAAATGGACCTCTATAAAAGGCTTCTGTGTCGCTAGTAACGCATCGCGTAGGGCAACTGAGGTATGGGTAAAGGCAGCAGGATTGATAATAACGGCATCAGCTTGGGCAGATTTTTCTGCTAATAAACCATAATATTGAATCTTATCTACTAGATCGCCTTCATGGTTTGACTGTACACAAATTAATTCAATGCTGTGCTGAGCGGCTCGTTCGACCAAGCGTTTTTCGATATCTACCAGCGTCATATGGCCATAAATTTCAGGCTCACGCTTACCCAATAAGTTCAGGTTGACGCCATTCACCAATAGCAGTTTGTGATTGAGGGTCTGATCGATGTGTTGGTCAGCAGGATTTTCTGCTGCTGTAGATGGAGAAGAGGACGTCATAGTAATCTCTATCGCTGTTTAAATATGTGAATGATTTATTATAATGAATAAGGTATGCATGACAAATAGGTTGCACACGCTGATCCAGCGTATCCCTTTATAATAGCAGCTTGTAGGCTGGGTTATAAAAAAATTACAGGAAAAACTCACCCATGCCTTAAAAAGCGTGTTAAAAGTCTTTATGTTGCTAAAAACCCGTGCTATGATATTTTTTATGCAATAAGTATTGCAAGTTTGTTACTGTCATTGATATGAGAGATAGTTTGCAAGATTGGCTTTCTTTTATATAAGCGTTTTAAAGATGACTGTGACTAGATTAGTACTCTTAAGTTTTTGATTTCATCATCTTAGATCCCGTTTATATGCAATGTTGCAAAGGAATTTGGGGCTAAGCGAACTTTTTTAGGAAGTAATATTATGTCAGCTCGTGAGCAAGGTATCGTTAAGTGGTTTAATGACTCAAAAGGCTTTGGTTTCATTCAACGTGACAGCGGAGAAGATATTTTTGTCCATTTCCGCGCGATTCAGGGTGATGGCTATCGTTCTTTAAAAGATGGCGAAAAAGTTGAGTTCAGCGTAGTAGAAGGTGAAAAAGGCCTACAAGCTGAAGAAGTCAGAAAGTTAGAAGAGTAATCTATCCAGACATTAAAGCAGTTTAGTTATAATGTCTGTATGAACTACTGATATACTACTGAGTCAAGCCCGTATTGTCTTACCCATGTTGAGTGAACAACAGCATATTTGGTAGGTCAGGTATTGGGCTTGGCTTTTTTTGTACCCGTATGTCTAGCGGCCATCTATAGATATAATGTTGCGACTACTATTGGTCACGCTTATGTCAGTATAAAATTTTATTGTGAGCTGATTTGTGATTGATAAAATACAAGCAACTAATTTAAAAGGATATTTTTTTGAGTAATTTTACAACGTTTACTGATTTGCCACTTTCAACCGCGACCCTGCGGGCAGTGAGTGATTTGGGATTCACGGAACTCACGCCGATTCAGGCGAAAATACTACCGCATACACTAGCAAGTCAAGATGCCATCGGACAGGCGCAAACGGGAACGGGTAAAACAGCAACGTTTTTATTGACAATCATGGAAGCGTTACTCAAACGTCCTTTTACGCATGATGAAACGCGTTATCTAGGTGAGCCGCGTGCCGTGATTATGGCGCCAACTCGCGAGCTGGCTCAACAGATATTTGAGGACTGCATTGCACTGACCAAATACACCTCATTACACAGTGTCTGTATTATGGGTGGGACCAATTACGAAACCCAGCAGCATGAGCTTGAGCGCCAATACGTTGATATTTTGGTGGCGACGCCTGGCCGTCTAATTGATCTTGCCAATAAAGGCATGGTGTATTTAGATCGAGTAGAGGTGCTGGTGCTTGATGAAGCAGACCGTATGCTGGACATGGGTTTTATCCCTGATATCAAGCGCCTTGTGGGGCGTATGCCCGCCAATACAGACCGTCAAAGCTTACTGTTTTCTGCTACTTTTAACCAAGATGTGATGAATTTGGCGTATCGCTGGTTGCATGAGCCGCAGTTTGTGGAAATCGAGCCAGAACACAAGACCAGCGAATTGGTTGATCAGCACTTTTACTTACTGACAGAAGATCAAAAACTCGAAGCCCTTCAGCGTATTATTAGTGAGGAGGCCGTTGAAAAGGTCATTGTATTCGCCAATCGCAAAGATCAAGTCAAGCGTCTCTATCATAAACTGCGTCAAGCGCATAAGATTGTCATGCTCTCAGGTGATGTAATTCAGCAAAAACGTGAGAAATACTTGCAGCGCTTCAAGGATGGTCACACGTCTATCTTGGTGGCGACAGATGTTGCAGGGCGCGGTATCCATGTTGATGATATCAGTCATGTCGTTAACTATACCTTGCCCGATCAACCAGATGATTATGTCCACCGTATTGGTCGTACGGGCCGCGCTGGGCAAACAGGCATTAGCATTAGCTTTGTCAGTGAAGATGACGCATTTAATATACCAGCATTAGAGAAGCATTTAGAAACCAAGTTTACGCTTGAGCAGTGGCAGGAATAATTGCTATAAATAGGTAACACTTAACCAATAAACCCCTTAATATCATTTTTGATATTAAGGGGTTTTTGTACGCTTGGTAAAGTCCGCGCAGTACTCGAGTTATGTGTTAGAAATTATTGACCATGATGCATGGAGGTGGCGTCATCACCCATATCATGCATGCTATGATCCATATGATTATCCATGTCTTGCATATCATGATCCATAGCTGGCGTCATATCGTGATTCATCTGATCTATATTATGAGCATCTGTCTCAGACATCATAGCAGAGTGGCTACTATGATCCATCTGTGCGTGTCCACCACCATGCCCGCCATGCATGTTTGCCATGACCATAGGAACGACAGCAACTGCCAAACCTGAGAGTACCATCACCGCACCATTTAACTGCCTTAAGCGAAAACGACCAATCTTGTCACGTAACCAGCCGACTGTCTCGTGCGTTGCAACTAACATCGGCACCGTGCCAAGACCAAAAACAAACATCAACGCTGCACCGCTTAATGGGTTGTGAGCCACCACCGCGATGAGTAGGGCGCCATATACCAAACCGCAAGGCAAAAAGCCCCAAAGCAAACCAGCTGTCAATGCACGTGGAAAGGTGTTTAGGGGAAAGACCTTTTGGCGTAGCGGGCTGAGGTATTGCCAAAAGCGCATACCAAAACGCTCGAGCTTATTCAAAAAAGGTGCGCCAAGCATGGTCACACCCACAAAGACCAACACTGCGCCCAGTAAAATACGTGGCAAGCTATTGCCTTTCATGAGTGGCTCTAACACCGTCGTACCGATAAATCCTGCCAGCAGACCTAACAGTGCATAACTGCTCAGACGGCCAAGATGATAGGTGGCCACCAGCGCGCGGCGTTTAGTAGGACTGACATCTTTCATAGACAGACCAAATGCCGTCACAAGACCGCCACACATACCCAAACAATGCGGCGAGCCAAAAAACCCCATCAGTAATGCCGCAGCAAGTAAAGCCATGGTCATGGATGCATCTCCTAAAAGTCATAAAGGCCGTATCTATAGACACGATTATTATCTAACGAAAGCTCATCATTACACGATGAAAAGAGAGAAGAATAAAGGTTAGATTTTTGTGTTTTTCTCTACATCAGTACGAACGAGCGCATCTTTATCAACGTTATCATCTGACGGCTCGGTATCAGCAGAAGGCTGAGACTGCACCGCGCGCTCATGAGCCTGCATGGTTTGCCTGCGCTCTTGACGATCATCCAATATGATACGCTGTGATGCATTGTCCAAATCTTCGAACTGGTTTGATTTTACCGCATAACGCACCGCCCAGATGGCAACCACAAATAGCATGAGACTTAATGGGATTAATAAAAATATACTGAGCATGGTAACTCTCTTCAATAGCAGTGTCTTTTATTATTATACACCCATCGCAAATGCAGTGGATGATCTGTAGCGATTAGAATGAGGCGTAGCATCATATGACGATATTAGCTGCGCGTTTAGTATAAAAACCTATTCATCAGATGCTTTTTTGGCACTGCCTCGCGGTGTTAGGAGCTGCTGTGAAGTCACATCATCGGCGTGACGACAGTTCATTTGCGGACGTATCACATCCCGTAGATAGGCGGCGATTTCATAAACAGCCCGCCGTGAATGACTTAGGTTTTGCGCAGGTTTCATCCAGTCGCGTCTCACTGGCAATGGTGCGCTAAGCGGTGTGCTATTAATACCATTCAAGGCAAACTGTCTGCGCGCACGTGCCATATGATAACTATCAGTAATAAGGTAAACGTGATGAAGCGGAATACGCTTGGCTGTAAAACGGGCGTTTTCGCACGTATTCATACTGGCATTTTCGCTTATCAGCCCATCGATACCATGCTCAATGAGCCATTGACCTAGCCAAGGGGCTTCAGCGCCGCTTAGTACAATAGGTAAGGGAAGATCGTGATAGGCCCCAGCCGCGGTACGGACACGATTCAGGCTATAGCGATTGAGGATGATTTGATTGTTATTATCATTAGTTAGACCACCGCCTAATACCACGTAAGCAGTCGGCGGAGAGCTCATAGCAGCAGAAGGCATTTTTGGTAAAGGAAGAAGCGCAAATATATAGACAACGGCTTGTGAAAATAGCGGTGTGAACAAACTGATTAGGACTAAAATAACAGACGTCGAGCCTAATACAAAGGTAATATTGATGATACGGAATAGCTTCACCATTCGTTCGGCTGAACGCAAATAGTTTCGCCATAAGCGTTTAGACCATGATTGTTTAGACCACATGCTCAGGATATCCAATTGAGCCATCAGCATTCACCCAAACTGGCTCACGTGATAGCTGAATTGCAAATTTCTCATAGACGATGTTGGCGATATAGCGCTGTGCTGTTTCCACATCTTCTTGAGTTGCTTGATAAGGAGTATGATTGGTCAGTACCAGCGCCTGATGTTTATGAGTCATGATAGGTGCGATGCCGCCCCCTTTTAATCCTGCTTGCTCGATGAGCCAACCTGCGGCAACTTTTACCATCGCGTCAGGCATCGGATAACCAACGATAGCTGGATAAGTTGTTTGCAGCGCCGTAAATTGATCTTGACCAATAATAGGATTTTGAAAAAAACTGCCACAGTTAGGTAGCTGTTTTGGGTCTGGTAGCTTTTGTTGTCTAATATCTATAATGGCTTGCATAACGTCATGAGGATTGGCTTGCTCGCGCTCTTGTTGTTCCGCATAGCGCTGCGCCACAGTCTGTACATCTCCATAGCTGGCTAAAATATGGGTGGGATCTGTATGCAGTCTAAAAGCCACGCGGCTGATCAGCCATGTATTTGGCGTGCGTTTAAAGATACTATCACGATAGTCAAATTGACAGTCGGCCGCTGATAAATGGTGCCAAGTTTGTGTCGGTAAATGATAGGCGCGTACATATTGTAAGCAGTCTTCTAATTGCACACCGTACGCACCAATATTTTGTACTGGCGCTGCACCAGTTAGGCCAGGTATGAGCGCAAGGTTTTCTAACCCATACCAGCCTTGATTGACTGTATGTACGACTAGATCATGCCAGTTTTCGCCCGCCATTACTTCGATATCAACATAATCGTCGGTTTGTGCAGTCAAATGAATACCGCGCATTTTGGGTTGCAATACCACTGCATTTAACGCTGCTGGTAATAAAACATTGCTACCGCCAGATAAGACAAATAATGACAGCTGATGCTCTACATCCTCTGCATAGGTTGCCATAAAGTCATCAAGCTGTGCCTCATTGGTCAACGTCACTACAGAGTCAGCGACACACGACAGTGCCATCGTATTGCTATGTGCCAAATCGACTGAATTACTGACTAACAGAGTCGCTGATGAGTCATTTATAGTCATGGTCTGAGCGTCGAGATCAAGGCGTGCAGCTTGGGTCATAACATAGCCTATGGGGCAAAAGGATAATAAATAATAAGGTAGCTATAGTTGATTCAATTTAAAAGAGATACAAGGCAGTTGAGTACAGACGTAACTGTGTTACTTCAAGCACGGTTAACGCTGCAGCTCTTTTATAGAGGATTAACCATATTATAGAGGATACCGGATGCAAGAGTAGCAGAAATATAGAATTTATAGCTAGCAAGCCTTCCAGCTTTCGATCCAAGCTTGGGCGCTTGATTCGATGCGCTCGATCACCTCTTCGAAATCATCGTTATCGCCTTTATATGGATCTGGCACATCACTGCCGCAATAGGTAGGGTCTTCTTCACTAAATAGGGCCAGCTTTGCCAAGTCCTCTTCTGACTCTGCCATGTCGTCTTTAATGGCTTGTAGGTCAGCCAAATTCTGTGAATCCATGGCTAAGATCAAATCAAAATCACGGAAGTCATCGGCGCTGACTTGGCGTGCAACCAATTTATTAATTTTGTAGCCATGTGATTTCGCATGGCGCTGCGAACGTGGGTCAGGTTTGTCGCCGACATGTGAATCACTGGTACCTGCTGAGTCTATCTTTATTGAGAGTCCAGCAATCGCCGCTTGCTGACGGAAAACTTCCTCAGCGGTAGGGGAGCGGCAGATGTTTCCTAAACAAACCAATAATACAGACGAGGGAGTACAGGCTTTCATCAGCATAATATGACCTTCTATAACAAAAAAACATGCTATAAGAAACCAGCACTGTTAATGCGGCTTTTATTAGCATGCAATCGATTGAACCAACGACTAGCGTAACGCTTAATCGCTTGAATGGCAAGGACAGAGACTAGACAATAGCGTCACTTAATACTGGGTTTATGACAATGCTATAGGTAACTGGGTGATGCGAGGGTAATGCTGTATCAATCTTGATTGCTTTTGAAGCGCTGTAAGTCACGGCGCTCTTTTTTGTTGGGCTTATTATCAGGACGAGCAAGGTTGGCCAGTTTGCGCTGTTCAGCATAATAAGCACGCCGCGTTTCGCTCTCTTTGGTCTCTGAGTATAGCACCTCAGCGGCGGTCGCATTGCCCCGCTGTGCAGATAGCGCCTCAACAATGACAGTCTTTTCAGTCATGGCGGTCGCTGAGCCTTGACGAATGGTTAGCTCATCGCCGACTGAAATCTCTTTACTGGTCTTGACGCGGCTGCCACCATAATGCACACGTCCGCTTTCAATGGCTTGCTTGGCAAGGGTGCGTGTGCGGTAAAACCGAGCGGCCCATAACCATTTATCGAGACGAATTTTGACCAAACCTTGGGTGTTATCATCAGTATTTTTTTTCATAAAGCTCACTCTGTATTTGTTTTTATATCAAATAATATGAGGGCATATTTGGTATTTACAAATAAGGTTTTGTGTTCGTCGCCGTCTGTAGCAGATTATAGAAAGTAAAAAGCGACCCATCATATGACAAGTCGCTTTTATAATAAGGTCTAAATATATCCCGTTAAGTCATTATTTCAAAAATAACTGATAGCCAATATTGTCATTGACCGTCGTGCAGTCATAGCCGATGTCTAGTAAGGCGTCTTGTAGCTGACGAGAGTTGCTTTCTGAGGCTTGTAGACCAACCAGTACACGGCCTTCAGCGGCACCATGGTTGCGGTAATGGAATAAAGTGATATTAAAGTCATCGCCCAATTTTTCTAAGAAAGTCAGCAGGGCGCCCGGACGCTCTGGGAATATCACTTGTAGTAACTGCTCGTTTTCGACCTTAGCGTGACCACCAATCAAATGACGGATATGTGACTTGGCGATATCATCGTCAGTCAGATCGTGAGCGGTATAGCCATCATTTGCCAATTGAGTACTAATAGTTTGACGCTCTTTTTCACCTTCTTTTAATGCAATACCGACAAAGATTGAGGCAGGCTCCATTGAGTCTGGTGACTTTTTGCTATCGGCACGGTAGTTAAACTCAGTAATATTACGACCGTGCAGACTGCGGCAGAAGTTCAAGAAAGCGCCAGTTTGTTCTGGTATAGTAACCCCAAAGATAGCTTCTTTTTTCTCGCCAATCTCAGTGCGCTCAGCAATATAACGCAGACGGTCAAAATTCATATTAGCGCCGCAAATGATGGCCGCGCAGTTTTTGCCTTGAATATTGTTCGCTGTGATATATTTTTTCATACCAGCAACTGCCAACGCACCTGCAGGCTCTACGATACTGCGGCTCTCCTCAAACACATCTTTGACTGCTGCGCAGACTTCATCGTTGCTACAGGTGACGACGTTAGGCTCCACGATAGGGCCTGAATTGTCACTTTTCTGAGTACGCACGACGTCAAAAGGCAGTTCACCAATTTGCGCGACTGCCACGCCATCGACGAACAGTCCGACTTGCTCAAGTTTGACACGTTCACCCGTTTCAAGTGCGGCTTTTAGGCAAGCTGATTGTTCCGCTTCTACCGCGATCACTTTGACATGCGGTGCCACTTCTCCCAAAAATGCGGCGACACCTGAGATGAGACCGCCACCACCAACGGCAACAAACACATAATCCATGTTACGCCACTGTTGGGTCAACTCAAGCGCGATGGTTCCTTGCCCAGCAATCACCAATTCATCATCATAAGGCGGTATAAAGGTCAGGCCCTCGCGCTCAGCACGATCTATTGCATAGCGGTTTGCTTGATCAAAACTATCGCCATGCAGATCGACATTGCCACCAAGCGCTCTGACGGCTTCTACCTTAATATCAGGCGTAGTCGTTGGCATAACGATGATGTTGTTTAGTGACAGTTTGCGCGCAGAGTAAGCCACGCCTTGAGCATGGTTGCCTGCTGAGGCGCAGATAACGCCGCGCGCTTTTTGCTCATCGCTTAGCTGACTGATACGGTTGTAGGCACCTCGTAACTTAAAAGATTTGACAGGTTGTAAGTCTTCACGTTTAAAACGAATGTCATTGGCAAAACGTTGGGTCAGCTTGGGCGCCGTTTCAAGTGGTGTTTGAATCGCAACGTCATAGACGGTGGCTTGTAGTATGGCTCGTACCCAGTGTGACAGCATAGTAATCCCTAAACAGAATGAATATAAAAATGAAATAGATTAGCCTATGCTGATTTTGAGTATCTTGCAAGACTCAATTGCAGTTTTCTTGGGATTTTATGCCTGAATGAATATAAAGTGAAAGCGTGTGGTGAAGAACGTTGTGAGATAAGTATTATATGACTACCGAATTAGAATTGTGATTGCGCTAACATCGATGAATATCATCGGTTATAATAGCCACGCATTTTATCTGTTTTAGCCTTTTACTTTTTTTAAGACCATACGTTTATTTTCCAAGGATTTATGATGAGTGATCAGCAAGCACAAAAGCAAGCCGCCGCCCGCGCTGCCCTAAGCTATATCGAAGATGATATGATACTTGGCGTAGGGACGGGTAGTACGGTCAACTGTTTGATTGAGTTGTTGCCACAATTGAAGCTTGCTGGTGCGGTTGCCAGCTCACAGGTGACTGAAGACAAACTGCGTGCGCTTGGTATCGAAATTGTTGATCTAAACTTTGCTGGTACGCTTGATGTTTATATTGATGGTGCTGATGAGGTCAATGAGCACTTGCAACTTATCAAAGGCGGCGGCGGTGCATTGACTCGCGAAAAGATCGTCGCAGCTGCTTCCAAAAAGTTCGTTTGCATGGTTGATGAGAGCAAAAGCGTTGATATATTAGGTCGTGCGTTTCCAGTACCAATTGAAGTCCTGCCGCAAGCACGCTCTTATGTCGCGCGTCAATTAGCAAAATTGGGCGGTGAGCCTGTCTATCGTGAAGACTTTGTCACTGATTACGGCAACGTCATTCTAGATACTTATGACTTGGATGTGAGTAATCCAATCGCGCTTGAAAAAGAGCTGAATAATATCGTGGGTGTGGTCTGTAATGGTATCTTTGCGGCAAACCAAGCGGATGTGCTATTAAAAGCCAGTGCAGATGGCGTAACAACGCTTACGCGCTAATACAGTCTCAAGAATACAGTCTCAAGCCATTTTTACAGATAAAAAAGCCGTCCAAATCTGAACGGCTTTTTTATTTATGAACGGACTAATGACTTATCTTACTGTTTTTTACACGGTAAGTTAGGCAGGTAGTTTGATTTTGTCTTTTAGCAAAAACTCCATCAAGGCTTTTTGCGCATGTAGACGATTTTCGGCTTCATCCCACACAACAGAGCGCGGATCGTTTAGCATATCATGAGAGATCTCCTCACCACGATGGGCGGGTAAGCAATGCATAAACACCACTTCAGGGTCGGCTTTGTCTAGTAGAGACGGCGTCACTTGATAAGGGGCAAAACGACGTGCGCGCGTATTTTGCTCGGACTCTTGACCCATACTTGCCCATACATCGGTGACAATCAAATTAGAATCTTTGGCTGCGTCTTGTACGTTTTCGACCAAGCTCACGCAATGTGAGAAGCGTTCCATAAGTTTCGGATCAGGCTCGAACCCATAAGGCGCTGCCACGCGTAATTCAAAACCAAACTGATTGGCGGCTTGCATAAATGACGAGCACATATTGTTGCCGTCACCGACCCACGTGACGATCTTATTTTCGATGCTACCGCGATGCTCATAATAAGTCTGCATATCAGCAAGCAATTGACAAGGATGGTATTCATCGGTCAACGCATTGATAATAGGGACGCTTGAGTATTCAGCAAAGGTCTCGACTTTTTCGTGCCCAAAGGTACGAATCATAATGATATCAACCATGCTGGAGATCACGCGTGCTGAGTCTTCTAATGGCTCACCGCGACCGAGCTGCGTATCGTTGGGTGATAAAAATATAGCATTACCACCAAATTGACCCATGCCGGTCTCAAATGAGATACGGGTACGCGTTGAAGATTTTTCAAATATCATGCCAAGCGTACGACCAACGAAAGGCTGATATATCTCGCCTGCGTGTTGCATCTTACGCAATTCGCTTGCGCGTTTGATTAAGTTTTCTAGTTCTTGTTTGGTTAAATCAGATAAGGTTAAAAAATGGCGCAAACTCATAGTAATCCTAGCAGTCGATCGCAGTCAGTGAAACGTCATCAGTCTTCAATATCATCGCGTCAGTGCGTATACTGGGTTGACAACAAACTTTTAGTATAGCGTATTTACTTTCAATGTAAACGTGCAATTTTATCAAGATCGAATGGCTTGCTAAATAGACCGAAATCGCATTAGCAAGCCATAGTACTCGTATGCTAATGCCTGTGCCGTTAATGATTATGCCTGTGTACGGTTTGGACGTATGCTGAGGCGACATAACAGCTCATAGCTAATCGTTCCAGCATGACCTGCCACTTCATCGACACGCGGCGCATCGCCCCAGAGCATGACTTTGCTATCCAAAGCAAGGCTTTCAGGCGTTTTGCTGACATCAATGACGATCATATCCATTGCCACACGCCCAATCACAGGACAACGGTAGCTTTGATTGTCGTTAGTATCGATGACGGTGACATAAGCGTCGTCACTTATTACACGCGGGTAGCCGTCTCCGTAACCCACACTCACGAGAGCGGTTCTGGTGTCTTGCTGCGCACGCCAGCGGCTACCATAGCCGATCGCATCATTGGCACTGACCGTTTGTAATGCCATAATTTGAGCACTAAATTCCATCGCGGGCTGCAAGTCTAACTCTTGTGCGCTTTTATCGACGACAGGCGAGCTACCGTATAAGATGATGCCTGGGCGTACCCAATCATAATGGTACTCTGGGAAGTTGACGATGCCAGCAGAGTTGCATAATGAGCCTTTGATATCTAGGCTAATGGTATCTTTCAAAGTCGCAAGTACGCTTGAGAAGCGCTCAATCTGCATGGCATTTAATGGATGGTCATGATCATCAGCATTGGCAAAATGGGTGGCTAGGATCAGCTGATAACCTGCTTCATGCAAACGCTTGGCTGCTGATAGCACACCCTCAGCATTGAAACCCAAACGGTTCATACCTGTATTATATTTTAGCCAAACCACATTAGTTGCACTACCAGCTGGCGGGAAGTTTTGTAGTGCCCATTCTAACTGTGGTCCGTGGTGAATCACGCAGCTAATATCATGATCAATGGCTTGTTGCCACTCATCAGCGCTAAATGCCCCTTCTACTAGACCAATGGTTTTCTCCCAACCTAATTGTCTGGCTTCTAATGCTTCGGTTAAAGTCGCAACCCCAATACCATCTGCTTGCTGCAGGGCTGGTAATACCGCCGCCACGCCATGCCCATACGCATTGGATTTGACCATCGCTAAGACTTTTGCTTGCGGTGCGCGTTGTTTTACTTGATTGAGATTATGAGTAATGGCTTTTGGTTTTATGGTAATGGTGCGCATAATCGCCTTCTTTATGAGTAGAATTATGAAGTGATAAAGCCAGTACAGCATCAATGGAGTTGATACTATACTGGCTATGTGGTTAAAGCTACTTACTAACTTGTGAGTAAGCCAAAATCGGTATGGGCTTACATTTTACTAAGACTTAAATGTTATAACGCTGATTACTCATCATTCTCAAAACTGACGCCTTGATAGTATTCTGGCGTTAGATTAATGAAGCGGGTGAATTGACCTTCAAAACCCAAGCGTACGGTACCAATAGGGCCGTTACGCTGCTTGCCGATAATAATTTCCGCCACACCTTTGTGGTCTGAGTTTTCATTATAAACCTCATCACGATAGATGAACATAATCAAATCGGCATCCTGCTCAATTGCACCAGACTCACGTAGATCCGACATAATTGGGCGTTTATTTGGACGGTTTTCTAGACTACGATTAAGCTGTGACAACGCAATCACGGGACATTCAAGCTCACGTGCGAGCGCCTTTAGACTGCGCGAAATCTCAGAAATCTCGCCAACACGGTTGCCATCTAGGCTCGGCACTTTCATCAGCTGAAGATAATCGACCACGATAGCACCCAAGCGCCCATCATGGTTTTTGGCAATACGTCGACAGCGTGAGCGCATCTCGGATGGCGGCAAGGCGGTACTGTCATCAATATATAAATGCTTAGACTGTAGATGCTGAATGGCGTTCATCATCTTTGCCCACTCATCTTCATTCATTTGCCCAGAACGTAGATGCGTCTGGTTAATCGCGCCCCATGAAGACAGCAAACGCATGACAATAGACTCTGCCGGCATCTCCATCGAAAACACCACAACAGGCAAATCTTCATTAAATAAAATCCCTTCTGCCAAGTTCATTGCAAAAGTGGTTTTACCCATAGAAGGACGAGCGGCGACGATAATCAAGTCGCCTGATTGTAGCCCTTGCGTTTTATTATTCAGCTCGACAAATGGCGTTTGTAAACCAATCATGCCATCGGGGTTGGATTTTAACTCTTGAATCTGATCGATAACATTGGTTAAGACCGAAGTAATACCGACAGGGCCACGCTGTTCCGCGCGTTTGTTATGCTGCTCATTGATGCTAAATATCTTACCTTCGACATTGTCCAAGATATCACTAACGCTTTGGTCTTTTGGATTGTAGGCCAGCGCTAGCATGTCATTACCCGTGGTAATGAGCTGACGCAGCGTTGAGAGCTCACGTACGCGCTGAGCGTAAGCAGTCAGGTTAAACAAGGTCGCCGGACTTTGGCTCAAAATATCAGCTAAGTAGCTGTCCCCACCTGCACCTTTGAGTAACTTTTGCGCCTCTAACCAGTCGTGTACCATGACCGTATCATAAGGCTCATTAACGGCTGCAAGGTGAGCAATCGCATCAAAAATATATTGATGTCGCCCCGCATAAAAGTCATCTTTGGTGACGATATCGGCAATCTTGTCGTACGCCTCTTCGATACTCATCAAAGACGCGAGCAATGCCTTTTCAATATCGATATTGTGCGGCGGTGTCTGATTGAGTAAGTCGTCGGTTTTGTCGTTTTCTGCCATGAGTGCCTAATGAGTCAAAATGGGTATAAAAAAAGATGTCGATGGTAGCGCAAAACAGATATGGTACATCTCTACGGTAGATGTACCAAAACGTGGTTTTAGATTTGCCTGCAAATGCTACAATCAGAAGCGAAAGTTTAACACATAATGTGATTTTTTAGGCTGGGTAAGCAACTAAATCTACAGTGATTGTTATGCATAAAATAAGAGACCGCATCCATTGTCTAAACGTAACAACTGAAAATATTGACGATAAATATAATAAAATCAAAAATTTAAATAAAATAAGGCTATTGCTATGACAGAACAAAAACGACCATTATTAATCACGACAGGTGAACCTGCGGGCATTGGAATGGATGTCGTATTGAATCTGGCGGCAGAGGGCAAGCTGCAAGATTTTGACCGTCCCATTTGGGTAACCGCTGATGCGAGCACGATGCAAGTCCGTGCAGAGGAGTTGGTTTCAGCTGGCGTGTTGACAGAAGTGCCTATTTGGCAAACCATTGACAACGAGGCTGGTGACTTTGATATGGACGCGGCCGAGCAGATAGCACAGCAGGATATAGATGCTGATAGTGCTTTTATTTTGCTTAACGTCCCTTGTGCAGGACCAGTTACTGGCGGACAAATCAATATTGCCAACTCAGCGATGGTGGCTCAGCAATTAGACATTGCTCATCAGTTAGCAGTAAATGGAACAGTTGCCGCTATCGTCACAGGTCCTTTACAAAAATCAGCGCTGATAGATGCTGGTATCAAGCTATTGGATGGCACTATGTTTAGCGGTCACACCGAGTTTTTTATGCAGCAAAGTGGCTGTGAGAAAGTGGTGATGATGCTTGCCAATCAAGCGATGAAAGTCGCGCTTGTCACTACCCATTTGCCATTAAAAGACATACCTGCTGCCATCACCGCGGATAATGTACGTCAAACAGTACAAATCGTTGTCAATGACATGAGAGAAAAGTTTGGCCTCACGCAGCCTCGTATTTTGGTGTGCGGTCTCAATCCACATGCAGGCGAGGGCGGGCATTTGGGTATGGAGGAGATTGAGATTATCAATCCAGTCTTACGAGAGTTCACCGATGCAGGCGTCAATATTTCAGAGGCGATGCCAGCCGATACGCTGTTTACCCCCAGACACTTAGCAAACTGCGATGCAGTCATCGCCATGTATCACGATCAAGGGTTGCCCGTACTCAAATCACACGGCTTTGGTGATACGGTAAATCTCACCTTAGGACTGCCTTATATTCGCACCTCTGTCGATCATGGTACGGCGCTAGACTTGGCGGGACGCGGCGGCGCAAGTGCGACGAGTTTATACCAAGCATTGAAGATGGCTAATGAAATGGCGGATAAGTCGCTTACTAATTGATATATTTGTTATGGCTCATCGCCGTATAGGTATTGTTCACGTCGTACTTGATTATTTTAGTGTGAATAATACCTATTTATAAATAATCAAAGACGACTTAATATAAGTGGTTCCATTATACCAGTCTGTTTTAAGTAGTCTATTAATAGGTTCAAAGGGTTAAATAGCTGGTTCCCTTGGAGCATACTCATGTAGAACTGCATGTAATAACACTAATTTGGACTTTGATAATGAAAAAGGATAAACCATACATTGTTGTGGTTTAATATTGTTGTAACAACGGTAACTTTACTTATTTAATAGAAGAAAAAACAAAATCAATTAGCGATGTTTAAACTGGTATTCATTGATGGTCACTTTAATTAGATATAAAGTAAGTAAACAAAAAGTCAGTAAGGTAATTGATAACGTGTCTAAACGAACCATAAGTATGTTGGCTAAAGAACTGAGTGTAAATGTCGAAACAATTCGCTTTTATGAACGCAAAGGCTTAATTAAACAACCACCAAAGCCTATGCAGGGCTATAGACATTACCCGAAAGAAACGGTAAATAGAATACATTTTATCAAGCGTTCTCAAGAATTAGGTTTTACGCTAAATGAGATTGAAGGGTTACTTGCGTTAAACGATAGTCCATGTAGTAAAGTACAAGAATTAGCTAATAAAAAACTGATCGCAGTACAAAAAAAGATGGCTGACTTGTTGTTGTTAGAACACGCTTTGGAAGAACATTTAGGACAATGCCAAAATAATGATGACGATAGCCACTGCCCAATAATTGATTCGTTGCAACCGAAGTAAATGATTCACTTAACTACCATTTCCCACTAAAACAGCATATCCAATTTTACTTCTGCGCCTTAATTCAAGTTAGCTTATTCCCCGTATCTGTCGTAGCAGATTATCAAAGATAAATTTTTTATAAATCACCCTTGACTCCGTACTTAGGTACATGCAATACACTTGCATTATCTAATGAGGTATCTATATGAATCAAAAAGAATCAAACCTTCCAATGATAGGAGGCATCATAGCAGCATTAGGCGCAGGCGTATGCTGTGTAGGTCCTTTGCTCCTGTTATTACTTGGGGTAAGTGGCTCATGGATTGGTAATTTAACTGCATTTGAACCCTATAGGCCATTATTTATCGCATTTGTAGTGTTGTTGTTTGGTTACTCAGGTTGGAAAATTTACCGTCCTGTAGAAGAGTGTGAGCCGGGAACGGCCTGTGCAATTCCTAAGAAACAGCAACAACGAAAAGTCATTTTCTGGCTGAGCGCTATAGTTGCGACAATTTTAGTGACCAGTAATTATTGGATACTTTTGTTTGCTTAATATACAGATCAAGAAATTTATAACATTTTAAAATTTGGAGCTAATTATGAAAAAATTATTATTAACCGCACTGCTTTCACTTTCTAGTTTTGGTGCTTTTGCTGAAGTAAAAACAGTTACACTGGAAGTGCCAACGATGAACTGTGCGACATGTCCAATCACAGTTAAAAAGTCATTAGAAAATGTTGATGGCGTTGAAAATGCGAAAGTTACCTACAAGCCTAAGCTAGCTGTTGTTTCTTTTGATGACACTAAAACCAACATCAATGCATTAATTGCAGCGACTACCAACGCTGGCTACCCTTCAAATTTAAAAAGTGAAAATAAGTAATATTTAGCCCCTTAGAACTAGTTACGCGTATCGGAGATAAAGCAGGCTCTATAGGTGCACTTGTTTCGGCAATGGGATGCGCCATGTGTTTTCCCGCGATAGCTAGTCTTGGTGCGGCAATTGGGATGGGATTTCTTAGTCAGTGGGAAGGGGTATTTATCAATACGTTGTTACCACTGTTTGCAGTATTAGCGCTGGCAATGAATATCTTAGGCTGGTTTAGCCATCGTCAATGGCACCGTAGTTTTATCGGTTCAATTGGCCCCATTTTGGTTTTACTCTCTTTATACCCTTGGTTCCAGTACGGGTGGAGTTCATACGTTACTTATACGGGGCTAGGACTAATGGTTGCTGTATCAATTTGGGACATGGTTTCTCCTGCGAATAAACGCTGTGATGATGAAACTTGTACCGCTTAACTTTTTAAGAGGAATAAAATATGTCAACGAATAGTTGTTGCTCGCCAAATGACATCCAGCCAGAACAATTACATGTAGCCATTATTGGTAGTGGTTCAGGGGCCTTTGCCAGTGCGATTAAAGCAGCAGAAGGCGGAGCAAGAGTTACTATCATTGAAGGAGCCGATGTAATCGGAGGTTGCTGTGTAAATGTCGGCTGTGTTCCTTCAAAAATATTGATCCGTGCTGCGCAATTAGCGCATCAGCAACGTACTAACCCGTTTGATGGTTTAGAAAATATTCAGCCACAACTTAGCCGCTCCTTATTAGCACATCAGCAAAACGCTCGCGTCGAAGAACTACGCGATGCTAAATATCAACGTATTTTAGAGAGTAATCCCGCGCTATCTTTACTTAAAGGTTATGCACGTTTTAAAAATCAAAATACCTTGCTAGTTCACAAGTCTGATGGTAGTGAAGAAGAGCTGGTTGCAGATCGCATTTTAATTGCAACAGGCTCTACACCAAGCATTCCGCCAATTAAGGGTTTAGTTGATACACCTTATTGGACATCAACAGAAGCCTTATTTGCAGAAGAGTTACCGAGTAGTCTAGTTGTCATCGGCTCCTCCGTTGTTGCTCTGGAAATTGCGCAAGCTTATGCCCGTTTAGGTAGCCGTGTGACAATTCTAGCCAGACATACCCTTTTATATGCTGAAGATCCGTTATTAGGTGAAAAACTGGCAGAGTGCTTTGAAAAAGAAGGTATTAGGGTACTTAATAATACGCAAGCAAGTCATGTTTCTTATGATAGCAATGGTTTTTCATTGGAAACTAACGAAGGAACATTAATCGCTGAAAAATTGCTTATCTCTACGGGTCGCCATGCAAATACTGGAAAGCTTGGTTTAGAAAATGTTGGTGTTGAAACAGATAAAAGTGGTGCCATTGTTGTTAATAGTATGATGGAAACATCAACAGCTAACATTTATGCCGCTGGAGATTGCTCCAATATGCCACAATTTGTTTATGTTGCTGCTGCTGCCGGAAGTAGGGCTGGAATTAATATGACAGGTGGAAATGCGCAACTCGACTTATCTACCATGCCTGCTGTTATATTCACCGACCCACAAGTTGCTACGGTAGGTCTAACCGAAGTACAAGCTTCAGCGGTAGGAATAAATACGATAAGTCGTGTACTTGATATGGAAAACGTACCAAGAGCTTTAGCAAATTTTGAAACGGATGGTTTTATCAAGTTGGTAGCTGAAGAATCCACGGGAAAACTGATAGGCGCACAAATTTTAGCCCATGAAGGCGGAGAACTGATTCAAAGTGCGGCTCTTGCTATTCATAATAAAATGACAGTCGAAGAATTGGCAGGTCAACTATTTCCGTATTTGACGATGGTTGAAGGATTGAAGTTATGCGCTCAAACCTTTAGCAAAGACGTTAAAGAGCTATCTTGCTGCGCAGGGTAATCATTTAACGGTAATGTACTTACAGAAATGTTAATGGAGTGCCATTAATAGCTGTTATTTCAAATAATTTTCTAGCGGTTTTTTCTCAAAATCTTCAGGATACATAGTAATAAAATTCTTCATTTCATTTCTGAATGTGTCTGTATCCCGCTTACCCTCGCCTGACAAACGATGGTAATTATTATAGTCCGCTTCAAATTTCTTTGAGCGCACGATAGGAGGCTGCGCAAAATTCATCCCAGTAGTGCTATGACATTTTTAGAGTGTATCGACTATATAAGGGTAAGACTTTTTAACGCTGTCTCTTGTTTTTTTTCTAAGGCTGTGAATTTTTTCAATAGTTGGCTGAGTCTGTGACACTGTATTTTCCTTTTGTTATTATCAATAAAGAATTTATGGATTATTCAATTTCTCTATAATAATGGCTCTACGC